>JAJYFH010000009.1 GCA_021791015.1 bacterium
ATTTCAAAACCGACATCGCGCACTACTTTCTTTGTCTCGTTAAAATCTTCTTCCGTCTCGCCCGGGAAGCCAACAATTACGTCAGTGGTAATGGCGACCTCGGGTATCGCTTTCTTAATTTTATTAACTAAACTAAAGTAGTTTTTCTGAGTGTAATGGCGATTCATGGCTTTCAGGATTTTATCGCTGCCGGACTGCAGGGGCAGGTGGATGTAATGAGAAAAATGCTCAGTTTTCGGAATAGCTTTAATTAGCTCGTCTGAGAAGTCTTTTGGATGGTTGGAGTAGAAAAAAGCCCTATAGATCCCCGGAATTTCATCAATTGATTGAATCAACTCCACAAAAGCATTCGTCATTCTGGCTTGACCAGAATCTTTTTTATCGGACCGGATTCCCGCCTGCGCGGGAATGACAAAAGAGTGGTCGGGAATAACAGTGGAGATTTTGTTCTTCGGTGCTTCGGTTTCTCGGTTCTTCTGTGCGAGGACAAAATCTGAGCCATAGGAGTTTACATTTTGGCCGAGCAGGGTGATTTCTTTGTAACCCTTTTGAATTAACCCTTTAATTTCGGATAATATCTCCTTCTCGGGCCGTGAAATTTCTCTGCCGCGAGTGTAGGGAACGGCGCAATAGGTGCAGAAGTTGTTGCAACCGGTGGATATAGAGACATAAGCGGAGAACGAAGATTCTCTTTTTGGAGTAATACTGAAATAATCTTCGTAATTTTCAATCAAATCCCAATTCTTACTATTTGTCATTCCGGACTTGATCCGGAATCCAGATTTCATTTGTATAGATTCTGAATCAAGCTCAGAATGACATATAAGAGGGGATGAATTTAAAAATTCAGCTAGTTTGGATACATCATTTATCTCAAAAATCAGGTCAAAAAATTTGCTCATTGTGGCCTTGTCTTTGTCCAAGACGCATCCGGAAAGGATGGTTACCAGATTTCCACTTTGCTTCTTTTCCTGCCACTCGCGCGCCTTGCCATAAATGCGGTCGATGGCATGCTGGCGGACGCTGCAGGCAACAACAACTACAAAATCAGCATCAGATTCAGACGTCGTTTGTGTGTGGCCGGCATCTTCAAAAACAGATGCGATTCTCTCTGCATCTGATCTGTTCATTGCACAACCTAATACCCAGATATAATATTTCATAGAGGAATATTCTAGCACAAAAATCCGTTAAAATCTTCAGTTCGATTCTCTGAGCTCTTTTAAACGCTCTTCAATCTCAACTCTTCTGTTAAGGTTTTGTAAGTATTCATTTTTGACAGATTCAATATTTCTTGCTTCACCTATCACGTCATAGAATTGCTCCAAGAGCTGATTCATGTGTTCCTCATCTTCTATTTTAGAATCAGCAAGGAACTTAGCCTCTTGTCTAATTTTTTCTCCCGAGTCTAGCAGTCGAAGGTATAACGGACCCCCAATGTTTGATAAAAGTGTTTACTTGGTCAAGTTCTTCAAGTAGAAGCTCTTTTTCTGATTTCTCGGGTGGAGGAGTATTTCCTTCGGGTGGTATAAACATTTTATTTTACCTTTATTTTACCTATTTTATCGAAATCTTGCATAGAATTGGCGATTGTCGGAACCAAACTCTTTTCAAAAATTGAGGGAATAATTTTTTCCGCGGTTGGATTTTCTACCATTTTTGCGATAGCTTCAGAAACAGCAACCTTTATATCCATGGTTACTTTTTGGATGCCATTGTCGAGCAGCCCTCGGAAAAGGCCGGGGAAGACGAGAGCGTTATTAATCTGGTTTGGAAAATCGCTTCGGCCGGTGGCAATCACTTTCGCGCCGCCTTTTCTTGCTTCATCCGGCATAATTTCCGGGATGGGATTTGCCATGGCGAAAACTATCGGATTTTCATTCATTGCTTCAATGTCTCGAGCCGTAAATTGGCCCGGCTTAGATACGCCTATCAAGACATCTGCACCTTTAAGCGCAAGATTACAGGTTCCTTTTTTGCATGGTGAAGCGCTTCTTCCCACTATACTTTTTTTGTGTTCGCTTAGGTTTTTCCTCTCGTGGCTTACTATTCCTTCGGAATCGCATAGGCAGAGATTTTCAAAGCCATAATGGAAGAGCAGATTGGCAATGGCAATACCTGCTGCGCCGGCGCCCGAGATGACAATTTTTACATTTTTGTCTTTGCCGGCAACCTTTAAGGCATTGATTAAACCCGCCAAAACGACGATGGCGGTGCCATGCTGGTCGTCGTGAAAAACCGGTATGTCAAGTGCTTCGGTTAATCTCTGCTCGATTTCAAAACAGCGGGGAGCGGAGATGTCCTCCAGATTAATTCCTCCAAAAGATGGTGCCAGAGCCTTCACAATTTTGATTATTTCTTCGGTGTCCTGGGTATCTAAACAAATCGGCACGGCATTGATGCCGGCAAATTGGGCGAAAATAGCTGCTTTGCCCTCCATCACCGGCATGGCAGCTTCGGGTCCAACGTTGCCAAGTCCCAGCACCGCGCTGCCGTCAGAAACAACCGGTACGGTATTTTGCCTCCCGGTCAAGACATTGACCTGCGATTTATCTTTGGCGATGGCGTCGGACGCCTTGGCGACACCCGGTGTGTAGGCAATAGGAAGAGTCTCCTCATTTAGCTCGATTTTCGAACTGATGACGATTTTGCCCCTTAAATCCCTGTGCATCTTTATCGGATCTTCTAGATTCATTAATTCAATTCTACGCTTGGGTAAAGCCGGAATCAAGCAAAATTATACAAATCTCTTTTTTAAATTTCGAAAATGGACTAAAATAATTTTTATGACGATAAAAGAGATGGAAAAAGAAACTGCTTTTGATAGTGCCTTGAGCCAGCTGGAAAAAGCGTGCGAAATCCTCCAGGTTGGAGGAGACGTGCTAAAGATTTTGCGCGAGCCGCAAAAAATTACCCTGGCGAGCATCCCGGTCCAACTCGACAATGGCAGCACAGAGGTATTTCAGGGTTATCGGGTGCAGCACAACAATGCACGCGGGCCGTACAAGGGCGGCATCAGATTTCACCCGAAAGTTGACTTGGACGAAGTGAAGGCTTTGTCATTTTGGATGAGCATTAAAACAGGAGTACTGGATGTGCCGTACGGCGGAGCCAAGGGCGGCGTGACGGTTGACCCGAAAAAGCTTTCACAAAAGGAATTAGAGCGATTATCTCGCGGTTTCGTCAGGCAGTTCTATTCAGTTATTGGTCCCGATCAGGACATACCGGCGCCCGATGTATACACAAACTCTCAAGTGATGGCGTGGATGAGCGATGAATACTCAGTGATTGCTGGCAAGAAAGAGCCGGCGGCATTTACCGGCAAGCCCATCGAGATTGGCGGGTCTATCGACCGTGATACCTCGACATCTCAAGGCGGTGTTTACGTGCTGGAAGAGGTGATAAAGCACAGATTTAAGGGTAGAATGAAGCCGCTCACCGTTGCGATTTATGGCATTGGCAATGTCGGAGGAGGCGCGGCTGAAATACTTCATTACGCCAACAATGATTTTAAGGTGGTTGCCTTGGCTGATTCGAAAAATGCGGTGTACAATCCTCATGGTTTCGATGTCCCATTCTTGCTTGCGCAGAAGCATGAGGAAGGAACTATTGCCGGATTTAAGAGCGCAAAAGAAATTACGCACAAGGAGCTGCTGGCGCTCGATGTTGACATCCTGATTCCTGCTGCTTTAGAAAATACCATCACAGCCGAAAACGCGGATCATGTCCAGGCAAAGTTGATCCTTGAGATGGCAAACGGGCCTGTAACTCCGGAGGCCGAAAGGATTTTGCTGGAGAAAGGCGCGCTTATAGTGCCGGATATCCTGGCAAACGCCGGAGGCGTGACGGTCAGCTACTTCGAGTGGTCGCAAAACAAAAGCGGATTTTATTGGGATAGTGAAGAGGTGCAGGCAAAACTTTCAAAGAAAATGAAGACTGCTTACAAAAATGTTCTGGAGATATCAAAAACCTACAAAACAGACCTTCGAACTGCGGCATACATATTGGCGGTTTCAAAAATCGTCAAAGCCCAGGAACAGTTGGGAATCTAAAATGGAAAATGAAACGGTTAAAAACCGAAAGGTCCGCTCAGAAGAGCAGACCTTTCGGTTTCTCTTCTTTGCAGACCTGAATTATCGGGCTTCCAGGAGTTGCCCGACTCTTTTGAGGTAGCGACTCACAGACTCACTGTTGTCCCTGATTGTAGCCAGGTTGCCGATGTACTCCTTGTTGTCTTCACTTGGGCATCTGACCTCGCTTTTTACCAACTCGGTATAGGTGATGTCCAGAGTGACGAGCCGACCGAGGGGGTTGGTAAGTTCGGGAAAAAGCTCCTCAGTGAGTGCCAGAATTGCCAGCTTCGAGTCGTCTTTGAACTCGCCACTGTTCAAGAGCAGCTTGCGGGTGGCGTGGATGGGGGCCTCAAGTAGTCTTTGGAGAAAGTGAGCTTCGCGCTTCGCATCGTAGATATGAACAGCGCCCTCGTCCAGAGTCCGAATCCTCTGTCGTGTCCAACTGATCGCTTCCGCGCGATTGTCGAGCTCATAGAGCTTCACGATATCGAATGGGTCAGCCTTGATTAGCCCGCCCCTTTCCACTGAACACTTGATGTGTTGTGCCATCGAGGGACTAATTCCTTGCATACTGGTCGTGGCGAGTTCCGGCGTCAACTGGATGAATTCGATCGGGACGAAACGATCTTGGGCAAACTGGTCGAGCTTAAGCATTCGTGCGACCATGTCATCCCTGTCCGTCTCATTGTAGAACACTAGACAGTCGATATCGCTTCTGACATCGTGTGTGCCGTAATTCACGGAGCCGCAGATGACCCCGCCGATCAAAGGGGAATCCTTGAGCGTGCTGCTTATCTCCGAGACCACTTCTGTGAAAGCTGGCAGTTCGGGAACCATCCCATTCTGCAACTCTTCCCATGTGAACACTTTACCCATGGCTACCTCCGGGTGCTAGATTTAAAAGGACACACTTGCAGTATGCCCTCCGGTAATCTCCAATAATCAAATAATACCTTAATTTGAGTAAAGTTTCCAGGTTTGATTTAGGGTTATTAGTCCATTTTAATCAGATTCTGGTTTAGCCCGTTTGCCAGTAGGCGGCAGTGATATCGTTACATTAATATGTATTAGTGTAACAGTTGTATTGCTTTGAAGGTCGGACCTGGCAGAGTACTGCAAGGATCCGACCTTCTTTTAAGAAAAGTGATTTCTCCGCCCGCCACTAGCGGTGTCGGTCGAAATGACAAATATTCCTAAGATCTAATTCCCGATATATTTCCAGTGCCAGGATTCCCAAACGACACCATAAACATTATTTTTCGGATACGATTCTACAAAATCGCATTTTTCAGCGTTTTTGATGAGCCACTCGTATTCAGGGGTTTGTGTAAATTCAGTGCTTTTAATCCCGTCCTGGGTAATAAAGTCTATGCCCTGGACAACGCCGGAGGCATGCTCGCTGAACTCTGGCGGGAATACTCTTTTGATTGCTTTGTCAAAATCAAAATCAAATATCCTCTTTAAAATATCGAAAAATAAAAATACTTGCCTGGCAGGAGACCTGTAGCCGTAAAGGACATTTACTTCTTTGCCGAGCTTTTTCTTCATCCCTTCATTTAGTTTAGCTAGGGCATCTATGTCTTTTTGCGGCAGATATTGGACAGGAGGAACATCGGCAAGCTTATCTGTTGTAAAATGTTGATTCCTGATTGTGACAAGATTTTTCGGCTCCTTGATACCAAGAAAGGGGAGCGATTTACTGAGTTCCTTAGAATCGAAGGCCAGATACTTCTCGAAAATAGCGATCTCGTTATCAGAAAAGATATTGTACATATCCTCAAAGCTAAAAATGGCAAATCGTTCGTTATGCTTTTCTTCCTCCTTGCCTTTTGTGATCAGCGATAATATCGGTTTTTTCTCTTGTTCTGATATCTTCCAAAGACTGCTTTTCATAATCATTTTTAGTGAATAAATTCTGAGATTCTGGACATGCCAGAATGATGGATTAATTATTGTGTATTAAATAAATATTTTGCGGTACCGATAAGTGAAACGTCATCGCCATAAGTAGTGAAGGTAATTTCAGGCAGATTTGGAATGTCTTTTATGCCGTCTAAAACTTCCTTTTGGTTGTTTATAGCCGCCGATCCGCCGAAAACAATCTTCTCCGGATGGTACTTTGCGATAACTTTTTCAACGGCTATTTTGTTGATGCGCCCAAAGCCGCTTTTTAAAAATTTACCGGCCGCTTCATCGCCCTGATTCGCCGCGGCAAATATATCCTTGGCTTCCTTGGGTTTAAAATCTGAATCTATTTTTTCATTTGATTTCCAAGCGTTAAAGAAACACACCAAGTTATTACCGGAGCAGAAGGCTTCCCAATGGTTAAACTTTCCGGGTTTGCAACCGCAGGAAAGATGATAGTCGCTATTTGCAATTTCAATGTGGCCGATTTCTTCATCTGTATCTTTGAATCTGATAAGTTTGCCGTTTTTAATGACAGCTCCGCCGATGCCGGATGAAATAGTGATAAAGACAATGTCTTTTTCCGGGTCTTTGAAATGTTCCGCGTAAACTGCGGCCACGCCATCGTTTAGAAATACAACCTCATGATTTATTCCTTTAAAGTCATTGCAGTGAATCTTTGGCTGGCCGGGCAGATTGGTGAAGCTCGAAGACTCTCCGTCAACGGGACCTGCGATGGAGAAGGCAAGTCCGGCAAGCTTCTCCCCGTCGACGAAATCCTTCACTTTTTCCTTTATGGTTTCAACTGGGTTTTCCTGGGGTGTCTTAATCCTCTCGGTTCGGAGGATCCTATCGTTTTCATCCACGATTGCTAGCCGGCAGTTGGTGGCGCCGATGTCTGCGGCAAAGCATTTTCGAGAAAGATTTTCGTTCATTTTTTCTCGTTAATTTCTTTTTGCAGCTTCTCGATCAGTTTTTTGAGTTCTAGCTGGCCCTCGTCGCCTTTCTTGTGTGAACGGACGGCGACTTTGCCGGCTTTCTCTTCCTTTTCTCCGAGAATTAGCATATATGGGACCTTTTCCAGCTCGGCGTTTCGGATTTTCTTGCCGACCGATTCGTCCGAGGCGTCAAATTCAACGCGTAAATCCGATTCAATTAGTTCTTTCTCTATTTTTCGTGCGAATTTCTCGAATTTTTCCGAAACCGGAATCACCTTGACCTGCACAGGCGCCAGCCAGAGAGGGAAATGGCCTGCGTAGTGTTCTATGAGGACACCGACAAATCTCTGGATCGAACCGATTACCGTCCGGTGGACCATAACGGGGTGTTTGAGTTTGCCGTCCTTGTCTATATATTTCAAATCAAATCTTTCCGGCATAGCAAAATCTAACTGAGTTGTACCGCATTGCCATGAGCGTCCGAGAGAATCTTTGATGTGAAAATCGATTTTCGGTCCGTAAAAAGCACCATCACCTTCGTTAATTTGAAATTTTAGGTCCATATCCTTCATAGTTTTCTTTAAAATATTCTCTGATTTTTCCCATATTTCATCAGAGCCAATCGATTTTTCCGGTCTGGTTGAAACTTCTATATTTACCTCATGAAAGCCGCATATTTTGTAGAAATTTAAGGTTAGTTTTGCTATTTTTTTGATTTCATCTTCGATCTGATCAGGTAAAAGATAAATATGTGCATCGTCCTGGCGGAAAGCTCTCACTCTAAAAAGTCCATGCAATGTTCCTGAAAGTTCATGGCGATGAATCTCTCCGTTTTCATAAAGTCGCATCGGAAACTCTCTGTATGATCGGGGATAAGTACTGTAAATGAGAATTGACCCGGGACAGTTCATTGGTTTGATGGCAAACTTGGCATTATCAACCTTTGAGAAATACATCTCATCTTTATAGTTGTCCCAGTGACCCGATCTATGCCATAGTTTTTCGGAGAGCATGATGGGCGTAGATACGGTTTGATAGTTTTCTTTTTTATGCAATTCTTTGTGAGGTTCCATCAATGCTTCTCTAAGGATCATGCCCTTGGGGTGCCAAAATACCATCCCCGGTGCTTCACTGTGAAACGAGAACAAATCCATTTCTTTGCCGATTTTGCGGTGGTCGCGTTTTTTGGCCTCTTCTAAATTCTTCAAAAACTCATCAAGTTCTTTCTGGGTTGCGAAGGCGTAGCCGTAGATGCGCTGCAGCATCTTGTTTTTCTCATCACCTTTCCAGTAAGCGCCGGAAATGTGTGAGAGCTTGAAAGCGCCCAGCTGATTTGTCGATGCGACATGCGGACCGGCGCAAAGATCGATGAAGTTGCCGGTTTTGTAGAAAGATACCGATTTTTCGCCGGATTTTTCAAGATCTTTGATTAACTCAGTTTTATAATCTTGCTTTGATTTCTTAGAAATCTCGAGAGCTTCCTTGATAGAAACATCGGCTCGCTCAAACTCCTCGTTCTTTTTTACTATCTGCCTCATTTTCTTTTCAAGTATCGGCAAATCTTCAGGAATTAAAGTCCTCGGAAGGTCGAAATCGTAGTAGAATCCGTTTTCGATTGCCGGCCCCATCCCCATTTTTGCTTCCGGGAACATGTCCAAGACCGCCGCCGCCAGGATATGGCTGAAGCTATGCCGCATAGTTTCAGCATTATTACTTTTGTTTGCCATGTTTTCTCCTTTCGATTTTCTGGATTCCCGTCTACGCGGGAATGACAGGGTAATTTAAAAAACGACCCGAACTAGGCCGTCAAGTCCCAAATTGGGAGGTTCCACTTGACTTTCCAGCACCTTTTAGTCTTCGAATCCTTCTTTTCGGTGCCGGACTCTCTTTTGCCCATATCGTATCATTAATTCGTTTTCACCTGGGTCTGGGTGGGGCTCAGAAGATGGTTAGTCTTCATCAAAGCCCGTATTTATTTAAAGCAATTATAATCATTTTTACCACCACAATCAAGTATTGTTCGAAAATTTGTAGCAAAAAACGAAGAAACGTAAAGCACTTTATGTTAATTTTTCAACAAAGAGTTAAGGAGAGGTTATGAACGGCAAGTTAGTTGTGGCATTTGTGGTAGCGGTCCTGCTGGTAGCGGCTCTGCTATTTTTGTCTTTTCTTCTGTCAAAACCGTTAACCACGACGTCTACCACAACTACTCTTTTTGAAACTACGACCACGGTGCCTTCGACGACAACCTCTTCTCCGGCATCCACCACAACCACAGTTCCGGGTCCGTAAAATTGATCATTAATTCAAGAATGAAAGGAGGTGAAAATGAAAAAACCGCTAGTTGCAGTTGCCGCTTTGGTGCTTATAGTTTCGTTTTTGGGCGCTTATCTTCTTCTAAAACCTCCCCCGAAACCGATAGTGATGCTGCCAAACGAAACTACGGTGCTTGCGAAAGACAAAAACACCGTTTCTATAATGAACTTTGCTTTTACCCCGAGCACCCTACGAATTCAGCAAGGTGAAACCGTCACTTGGATCAATCAGGAAGCGACGGCGCTGCATTCAGTTAAGTCAGACACATTCTATTCGGGTATTTTGAAAACAGGTGATTCTTATAGGTTTAAGTTCTCGCAACAAGGTGATTATAAATATACGGATGGCATCCATTCGGAGATGACAGGAGAGATAATAGTGGAGTAGTTTGCAAATATTATGCAAAGGTTTGTCCTTTGCATAAGGAATTCTGTATGTATAAAGAGTGTTTTATAGAAGAGAAAGCCCCGACCGAGTGGTCGGGGCTTTGCGCCATCTCATGGGCGCTAAATACGTTCTCCACAGGCACAAGCCTGTGTTTTTCTAGTGTCAGGGGGAGTTCAATTCAACCAATCCGCTAGGGAAACGGCGTTGATTCTCCTTTCCGTTTTGTGGGGGGTGCTGATCTCCTCGGACGTTAAAGGGGATCATGGAACGCGAAGAGGATTTGTGATCCAGGGATGAATGTGCTACTTCATCATTCATTTGTCCTGAATCTGTTGCCGGATTGCAAGCCTCTTCAACTTACAATTCTTGTCGGCGCCGGCGAATCAGGCGATCGGCATGATGGCGTTGCATATCGTGATATTTCCTATCCCTAAAATGGCGCGCGGGGTCTCCGCCGCCGGCCGATGACTTCCTGCTCGGGGATTTGGCGATCATATCGCAAATCCTCCTCTCTCCTCTTGCGAGGATCGAATGATAGGATGAAGCTATTATAGTAAAGATGCTTAAGTATGTCAACAAAAATTTCGGCTCACGCATACTTTTTGTCATTCCGGACTATTCCTTAAAAAATATAATCAGTTGATCCGGAATCCAGAGATTATTTGTATGGATTTATTATATAGATTCTGAATTAAATTCAGAATGACAATGAAGCGTAACTAGGTTTTTCTTAAAAGGTACACGTGGGTCAAAAAATATTTCAAAAAGTCCCTATAAGGAGGCGTTTTCAACACAAAAAGTACAAAAACCTACCAATTTTTGGTAAAATGTAAACATTAAGATTTAGGAGATACCATGATCAAGAAACAGTTTGAGGGGTTTCAGGAGTTTATTATAGAAAATAAGGTGGTCGGTCTTGCCATCGGCTTTATCTTGGCCGGCGCGGTAGCAAAGTTGGTCACGGCGCTTGTTTCAGATATTATCAATCCGATAGTCGGCTTGGTTCTCGGCCAAGCGAAAGGTTTGGACAAGATAAGCTTTCATATCTTTTCAGCGGAGATACTCTTGGGCGGATTTATCAGTGCGCTCATAGATTTTTCGATAGTAGTGCTTGTGATTTACTTTGGCTATAAATGGTTCAGACTGGAAAAGCTGCAGAAGAAAAAGGGGGATGGAGCTAAAGAAGAAAATACAAAAAATATAAAAAAGAGCATGGAATAAAGCTCTTTTGGATTGATTTTTAACTCTTTTTTGCTATAATTTAATAGTTTTCGGGCTTGTAACTCAGTTGGTTACCTGTTCGGCTGAATGGACGGTTAGCTCAGTCGGTTAGAGCGCTACGTTGACATCGTAGAGGTCACTGGTTCGATTCCAGTATCGTCCACCATTTATATATATGCCGCGGTGGTGAAATTGGTATACACGCTGGCTTCAGGTGCCAGTGGGAGCAATCCCGTGGAGGTTCAAGTCCTCTCCGCGGCACCAAAAAAAAGAAAAATGAGAGAAATCTCATTTTTTCTGTTTAAAACAACATTCCGTCCAGAAGACCATTATAGGAATGTACAAAAAATTGTTGACATGTGGATAGACATAAGTTAACATAAGAGTCCTTTTGGATGTTTTTACAAACTGTAATATTTAAAATAGCAGGATTGAACAAATGCTCACAAGCGCTTACGCAACTGAATTTGTTTCAAGAACCTCGGGTATTACCAAAACCCCCCTTGCTATTTTGGGTGCGGACGGGAGCATCCTTGCCAAAAGCAAAAACTTCAAGTTTACCTCTAGCTCAATAGACATCAAACACTCAAAGAAAGCCGTGCCCCTTGCTTTGGAAGGCGAGAAGGTCGGCTATCTTTATCTGGACGCGTCCCCGCAGGTAGTCAGTGAGGAATCAGGTGTGCTTAAGTCAATGCTTGAGCTGCTCATTCATCAAAAGACTGTGCTTGAAAATGTCACCGCGGAAGACAGGAAGATAAACAAATTCATTTACGACCTTCTGCACCTGGAAGAGTACGACGAAAATCAAGCAATCGCAGAGGCAAAGGTTTACGGCTTTGATATCAAAGAACCAAGAAGCGTTCTTTTGGTGGATCTAAGCGGAGATATCAAGAAAACTTTATTTAGCGAAAGCCTCTCCTGCAACGAAAAAGATTCTTTCTGGGCGAGGGTCAAAAGGTCAATCGCCTTCTCGACTGCATCTTTTTATACCCGGAACAAGAAGAACATTGTCGCATACATTGGCGGCAGCAGATTTGTCATATTAAAAGACCTTGGGAATGACGAGGATATAAAGAATAATTTCAAACACATATTGCAGACTTTGAATTCATTTCAGTTTCTTTTGAAGGATGAGTTTCGCTCAGAAGTTACAATCGGGGTGGGCAAGTATTACCCGGGCATCAAAGGGCTAAAGGACTCATTTCAGGAAGCATTAATCGCTATGAACTTCGGAGAGCAGGTCTGGGGAAAAGATAAGGTATATAGTTTTGATAGTTTTGGCGTGGTAGCGCCCTTGATCAATAGCGGCAAAGGCCTCGATTTTCCGAAAAATATTTTCGAAAACTTTTCAAATGAAGAACTCAAAAAAACATTGGATATATTTTTTAACAACGACATGAGCTTAACCAAGACAGCGCAGAAGCTGAAGATTCACAGAAACACCCTTGTATATCGGCTGGATAAAATAGCGGAATCACTGCATCTGGATCCGCGCATATTCGACGACGCAGTACAGATAAGGCTTTCCATGCTTTTTGGCGAGATATTGAGCTAGGTTATTGGGTAATTAGGGATTAGGGGGATTAGGCGCTTAGATAAGCAGGAAATTAGGAAGAAGAATGCGATTCAGGGGGGCCGGCTTTTTAAAAAGAACAATTTAAACATTCCAAACGGAGAATTCAATGATTCAAATCAATAAAGAACTAGGCCTGGATATACTGGAAAAGGTGGAGAAGGTTTTAAGTAAAAAAGTGTATCTATATAACGCGGATGCCAAATATCTAAACCAAGGCGGCGTGAAGATTGATGTCATGGCTCTGCGCGCTATCCAGGAAGACAAAGAGGTAACGGAAAAGAAGGATAGTTATTTTTATACTTGTGTCCCTTTGAAGTATGAAGAAAGAGTCATCGGAGCGGTCTGCGCCGGCGACAAAAAGAAAGAAAAAGCCCAGGAGTTTGCAAACTTGGCAAAAGGACTAGCTGAGGCGCTTCTGTATGAAGAGTTTCTAGTCCGAAACATTTACATAGCAAATGATCTTCGCAGTGATTTCATAAAGGAAATTTTGACAGGGAGCAGGATCAAAACCACAGAGGAAGCCATTGATCAGGGTGATATCATAGGCATTAACTTGCGATTTAAATACGCGGTCATGGTCTTTAAAATCAAAGATTTGTATGAAGATTATATAAGTAAAAGGAAAAAACTGACACCCGAGTCGGCGAGAACAAAGTTTCTTGAACACCTAAAAGAAATAGAAAATATGCTTCTGTGCGCCTTTGAGAATGAGATACAAAACTGCATCGTCTATATAGGCGGCGGCAAGTTTGTGATGCTAAAGGAGATTAAAGAAGAAAATATCAACACTATAAATTCCGTGAAAGTCTTGAAGAAAAGCGGAAACCGGATATATAAAACCCTAAATGAGAAATTTCCGGATAAAGTTTCCGTGGGAGTTGGGCAGTACTATCCGGGCCTTGCCGGCCTGAGAAAGTCGTTCGAAGATGCAAACATTGCTCTCAAACTTGGCGAGAAAGTGATACGGCCCGAAAGAGTTTATCATATTCTAGATGTTGCGATGTTTGTAGGGCTTTTGAGCGGCATTAGCAATTCCAGAAAGAATGAGCTATCATTTCAGGTGCTACAGAAACTTTATAATGATAAAGATCTCTTGAAAACAACCAGTATGTTTTTGGAATCCGGCATGAATCTTACCGAAGCTGCTAAAAAGCTCCACTTGCATCGAAACACATTGATTTACAGATTAAACAAAGTAAAAAATCTGATAGGGCTGGATCCAACCCGTTTTCATGACGCGCTACAGATCAAGCTTGGGCTTATGGTACATGCGGAACAGGAAGCTGCAGTGGGGGTAAATTAGCCCCGATCGCCATTCTGAGCGAGTGAAAAGAGCAGAGGAATTTCATTTTCCCTCCGCTTAAAGCGTAAAATGTTCTTTATAACTTTTTGACACCAAAAAGTTATGCAAAAAAGTGCCGGCAGAAGATTCTTTCCAAAGTGTCACTTTCAAGCTCTCTCAACTTTAAAAAATCGAAACTCGCTATGCTCAAACATCGATCTTTTTAAAGGTTCGTTCGCTTTCAGTTCGCTTTGAAAAAATCATGCCGGAGGAGAAAATTCTTCGAACCGATAGCTGCGGACAGAAATTCTTTTGCATGCATTAAGTATTAATACAGCACTGACACAGGATGGAAGATGTGCTGGCACATTTTACAAAGAAATACAAAAGTAATCAAAAATTTTTGTTGAAAATCACAATGAACGGAGTGCAGCCATTATCTATTATGGTTTCAAGCAAGCAGGGGGGATTTATAGTAACTTGAAAAAAATGGTCTTCGGCTTTCTGCCATGTACGGTTAAGTGCGGCCTCAAAAAATAACATATGTCTTTTGTTTGTCCTGGTCAGGGACCAGGCAACTGGGCAAAATTTTTTTACCAAAAGGTTGCTACCGCTCGGCATGGCGGATAGCCAAAGACTGTTTTGAAAAGAAATAAGACGACGAGAAAAACACCTTCAAAATCAAGGTGTTTTTCTTATTTGGGATTCTCTCCTTGCTTGCAAGGTGTACTAATTGCAAGACCCGACAAAACTACTTTAGTTTAGTTTTTCAAGATGAATTTAGTTGGAAAAATAATCCTTG
>JAJYFH010000066.1 GCA_021791015.1 bacterium
CGTACCTATAACACACAATTTATTTATAATCAGCTGTCCAAGCCGGATGCAGTCAAGGTGAATAGAAGCATTGATGAGAAAGGGGTTTTGCTCGAGCTGACAGTTGACCCTGAAGATATGGGTGTTATTATCGGCAAAGAAGGCAAGACAGCCAAATCTATCCGAACATTACTCAGAGTTTTAGGAGCAAAGAATGACTCTCGAGTAAACCTAAAAATCGTTGAGCCAGAGGGATCATCAAGACCTGCTAAAGAAGAAAAGGCTGAAGTCGAGACGGAAGTTGAAGAGACTCCAGCAGAAGAAGAGGTTGCTCCAGAAGAGTCGGATGAGGAGCCAATGGCAGATTTGGATTTGTAAAATCCGAATCGGTATAGAGTATTTTGTATCCAGTATTGAGTATAATGAAAAGCCGCAACTTGCGGCTTTTCATATCAAGAAAACATATAACAACTAACAGCTAACAAAACAAGCAATGAGAGCCGAAGAAGGCCAGACCTTGGTGTACTCAGCAAGGTCTGGCCTTCCAAGCAAAAAGAATTTATATTGCCAACAAGGACACACCTTGCAAAATGATAAAGCAAAGAATGTCCTTGTTGGCCACGCGGTTGTATCATTCCGGACTATTCCTTAAAAATATAATCAGTTGATCCGGAATCCAGAGATTTATTTAGATTTATTGTATAGATTCTGAATCAAGTTCAGAATGACAAAGAGGAGATTCTGGCCAAGCCAGAATGACCCGTCACTATTACAAAGTGCGGGGCAAGCATGCTAAAATAAAATTATGAAAGCAAAAATTAAATTCAACATTATAACTCTTTTTCCCGAAACCATAAAAGCTCTGACTGATTACAGTATAATAGGGCGGGCGGTTCAGGATAATAAAATAGAAATTGAAACCTGCAATCTTCGTGATTTTGGCGTGGGAAAATACAAGCAAGTTGATGACACTCCTTATGGCGGCGGGGCGGGCATGGTTTTGAAGGTCGACGTCATGGATCGGGCTATTCAAAAAGTGCGTCAGGAAAACCCCGGAACTTTGGTAATTTTGCTTACTCCAAAAGGGGAAAAGTATGGACAGAAGAAAGCAAGGGAGCTTTCAAAAAAGAACAATATCACCTTGGTTTGCGGGCATTACGAGGGGTTTGATGAACGGATCAGAGACTTGGTTGACGGGGAAATCTCAATTGGCGACTACATCTTAACCGGCGGTGAGACGGCGGCGGCCGCTATTATCGATTCGGTCAGCCGTTTGTTGCCCGGCGTTTTAGGTAAAGAAGACTCGTCTATCAATGAATCATTTGAGAATTCACTGCTTGAATATCCGCAATACACAAAACCCAGAGCGTACAAGGGCATGGAAGTGCCGGAAGTCCTGACTGGCGGCAACCATGACGAGATTAAGAGGTGGAGAAAGGATGAGGCGAAGAAAATAACGAAGGTAAAAAGGCCTGACCTTTCCGACTAAGTTTATTCTTTACATATTTTCAAATTGTATCTATCATTTAATCATTAATAATAAGTGACTAAAGGAGTGTGTTTTTAAATGGCAAAATTTGTAGTAGACGAAAACTTGTGCAGTGGGTGCGGGACTTGTGTAAATTTATGTCCGGATTGCTTTGAGCTCGGAGAGGACTATAAATCTCACGTGAAGCAAGACAATTGCGACAATTGTGATGCCGATGAGGTAGAGCTCGATTGCCCGATGGGGGCCATAAGTTATGAATGACGGGATGCTAAATCCCATGGCCGGCGGTAACGAGCCGGCGCCGGAAACACCCAATCCGGGCGGGCCGATAAATCCTATGCCGCCTGCCGGACCCTCCTTCGACTCTGGTTCGTCCGGTTTTGGTATGGATAAAATTTTCAAAATAATGACAGGAGTGCTTGGCTTCCTTCTGATTATATTGATTATTCTGGTCATAGTTTATGCCGGGAAAGCCAACAAAACGAAAACATATATAGAAGGGGTAGTCAAAACAAATGTCGATCAGAAGGTCAAAGCAGCCCAAGATTCATGCGAACAGCAGAAGAAAGATTTGCTTGAAAAGCCGTGGAAAGAGTATAAGGCAAGGGATGAGTTTGGCGCGTTCAAGTTCCAAGTGCCCAAAAACTGGTCTCAGTATGAGCATTTTGATATGAGTGAAAACGAGCCGTACCAGCTTTATTTCAATCCGGACACTGTTCAGTTTGATTCCAGTGTCAAGAAAGATCACGCCGCCTTGGAGGTTGGGATTAGTAAAAATCTCTATGATAATGAAGTAAAAGATTTGAAAAGCAGCTTTGGTGGCATTCTTAACAGCAAGACGGAAGAAAAGATTACCATTTCAAATTTTACGGGCACCATCTTCATTTACAAGGATCAAGATCTCAATCGAAATATCGGAGTTATCATGCTTCCCTACAGAGATAGGACATTATTTATCAAAACCGATGACTATGACAAATGGAACGACCAGTATTTCTCCAAGTTCTACAAATCATTTAGCATCACACCGTAAATGGATTGATGGCGCTTAAGTAAATAGGGAATTAGGTTTTTCAGGAGTATCCTTGTTGGGCGGGTTTTTTTGATGTCCTTATACTAGAATTGACTGCATATTCGTGATAGAATAGTTGCCTTATGGATAAATTTGTCTTAAAACATGCGCATAAGCCGACCGGCGACCAGCCCCAGGCGATAGAGAAGCTTGCGTCTGGTATAGAAAAGGGTCTCACGCGAGAGATTCTGCTTGGCGTGACCGGATCCGGCAAGACTTTTACGGCGGCAAATGTGATTCAAGAGATTAATAAGCCGACGCTGGTTATTTCCCATAACAAAACTTTGGCGGCACAACTGTATAGCGAATTCAAGGAATTCTTCCCCGACAACGCCGTTCGCTACTTTGTTTCATACTACGATTATTACCAGCCGGAGGCCTACATCCCGAGAACCGATACCTACATTGAGAAAGACGCAAAAATCAACGAGGAGATCGATCGCTTGAGAAATGCGGCCACGGCAGCCCTGCTGTCACGAAAAGACGTGTTAATAGTCGCCAGTGTCTCCTGCATCTATGGCCTTGGCTCTCCGGAAGACTATTTCCAGATGAGGGTGGATTTTGAAGCCGGCAAAGCAAAGAACCAGGAAAAGGCCATGCGCCAGCTGCTCGAGGTACAGTACGAGCGAAATGACAAGACATTTGAACGGGGGAATTTCCGGGTGCGGGGCGATGTACTCGATATATTTCCGATTTACGAGGAAATAGGCTATCGCATTCAATTTGATGGGAATGTTGTGGAAGCTATCCGAAGTATTAATCCGGTGACAGGCGAGCTCGGCAAAAAAATAGATAAATTGTCTGTCTTTCCGGCGCGCCACTTTGTCACGCCGAAGGAAAGGCTGCACTCTGCCATTCCGGAAATCAGGGCAGAGCTGGCAGTAAGGCTTAAAGAGCTAAAAACGCAAGGGAAATTGCTTGAAGCGCAAAGGCTCGAGCAAAGGACGAACTTCGACCTGGAAATGATTGAAGAAACGGGCTTTACCTCCGGCATTGAGAACTATTCCCGTTATCTCTCCGGCAGGAAGGCGGGTGAGGCGCCGTCAACTTTGCTTGATTTCTTCCCGGACGATTATCTTCTTCTCATAGACGAATCGCACATGACTATTCCACAGATTCGGGGGATGTATAACGGCGACCGGTCCCGAAAAGAAACCTTAGTTGAGCATGGTTTCAGGCTTCCCTCAGCGCTCGACAACCGTCCGCTTCACTTTTCGGAATTCAAGAAATTAATGGGCCAAACCGTATTTATCTCTGCCACCCCGGGACCCTATGAGTTTAAGGTTGCAAGTGAGGGCGAGATAGAGTCAGCTGATGAATATTATGAGGCGGTA
>JAJYFH010000067.1 GCA_021791015.1 bacterium
ACGGCTGAATGGTCATCACTGGAGAAGCTCTCACCTGTGCGGAGCTCTTTTTTCAGCCGCCATATAAGAGCTCCGGCGGCCGTGACCTCAATGATGCTGTCCAGTCCAAAACCGATGAGGGCGATGCTGCCAGCAGCGATACCCGCGCCAACGGCAACTCCGGACTCGATAATGTTGTATCCGACGGTGAAATATTCGAGCCTAACGGCGCGTCTGAGAAAGAAGTGTTTGTTTAGATTGCGATCATTATCTGCTGCCATCCTAACGTTTCCTCTTGTTAATAGTTGTACGCGGAGCTTGTGAGTGGCTGAGATGATCCAGGCCCTGGGTAAAGAGTTTCAGCACATGGTCATCATCCAGGGAATAAAAGGCGATCCGCCCTTCCTTGCGGTACTTGACGAGCTGCGCAATGCGCATGGTCCGTAGCTGATGGGAAACAGCGGATACAGTCATGGACAGTGCTGAGGCGATAGCGCAGACACAAAGCTCTCCATCAGCAAGGATGGAGATGATGCGCAGGCGGGTGGGGTCTGACATTACCTGAAAGATACGCGAAAGATCGGCAGCGGCCAGGCTGTCCAAGGCCCTTTTCCTGGCCTGCTCTACAGCTTCGGGGTGAATGCAGGCGACATCACAAACGTCTTTTTGGTGAATAGTTGAGCGCATATTCAAATAATATATTATCCTCTGCCCGTGTCAAGAAAAATTTGATCAGAGCAGAAGTTGGTTGCTCCGCGTCAGGTAATCTTCTTCGCAAGCGTTGCCACCTGTTGTATCATATGGCTGTTGCTGTTCAGATAACGTCCGAACAGCTCGACCAGAAAATAATTTATGAATAAACTAACTATCTACACAGACGGGGGGGCGAGAAACAATCCGGGGCCGGCGGGGATCGGGGTTGTCCTTTATGATGAAAACAAAGAAATTATTGAAACCTACAAAGAGTACATTGGCGAGGCGACGAACAATCAAGCGGAATACAAAGCTTTGATTAAGGGATTGGAATTAACTCAGGATTATATAGATTCCCGTCGGAGTTTACCCGCCGGGGAGATTCCCGCCTCTGCGGGAATGACAAAGGAGGGCGGGAATGACAAAAAGGGGCGCGGGAATGGCAAGATAAAAAGCGGGCATAACCCACGCGCCTTTGAAAGGTACGGGGCAAGCAAAGGGGTAGAGATTAGCTGTTTTTTGGATAGTGAGCTGGTTGTCAAACAGCTAAATAAAGAGTATAAGGTGAAAGATCCCGGAATTCGCGAGCTATACAATCAGGTATTAGATTTGGTTATCTTTAAAAATGTCAGTTTTAGCCATGTCAGGCGTGAGCAAAACAAACTGGCCGATAAGCTGGTAAACGAGGCGATAGATGAAGCAAAAAAGTAAAGCAAAGAAGAAAAGAGCTTTTAAAAAAGGGCTTAAGGTAAATATTCGGCACGTGATAGCTTTAGCGGTTTTCTTCTTGTTTGTCGCAATGGTTTTCGTGATTTCTGCGTATCATTCTCCAGTTCCGAAAAAGCCTGCATCCGGCCCCAAGACCAAGGCCAATGTTGTCAAAAAGGTAGCCGTTCCGAAGGCAATTCCTATTATGCAACTGCAAAAGCCAGCGCCTAATCCAAATCTCAAGGTTCCTATTTTAATGTTTCACCACATTCGCGACCCGAAGCCTATCAAAGACCCAATCCAGCATAATCTTTCCGTTTCGCCCGCAAAGTTCAAAGCGGACTTGTCGTGGCTTAAAGCCCACAATTATCAGGCAGTTACAATTGATGATTTGCCGGCGATTTTGAATGGACAGATAAAAATGGCGAAGAAACCTGTTGCCATCACCTTTGATGATGGATATGAGGACAACTTTACCGAGGCCTTTCCGGATCTTATTGCGGCCGGCATGACAGGCAATTTTAATATCATTACCGGAGCGATCGGTATGCCCGGCTATATGTCGTCAGAACAGCTTAAAACTATGGAGAAGGCAGGCATGGAGTTCGGGTCGCACACCGTCAGGCATCTTGATCTTGCTACGCTTTCTCCTGATCGCCAGACAAAGGAGCTTGCAGACAGTAAAACAACGCTTGGGAAGCTTCTGGGCAGAGAAATTACCTCACTTTGCTATCCGTCGGGTGAATACAATGTCTTAACGCTTGCCATTGCTAAACAGCTTGGTTATCGCCTTGCAACCACTACCAAGTTTGGTTACGCTGATGCACAATCAAAACTGCTGGAGTTACCAAGAGTCAGGATGACAGAAACATCAAACTTCGATGCTCTGCTGAACCGGTAAACTGCAATTATTTTCTTTTTAGAACCATGTAATTGCCGAACTCTTTATCGAGCCGGTAATGGTTTAGCATATAGAGAATGATTTTTTTGTTTTGGTAATAAACATTGTTTGGATCCTTTGAAATGATCCAGTATTTAGCCTTTGACTTTTCCATATCGCTGATAAAGGTATCATCAAGGTGGAAGCCGTAGTTGTCGCGGGTATCAAGCAGGAGAACGCTGGCCGAGATGTACCTAGATCCGGCGTCACGCTCAGCCATACGATATAAAACTGCGCCGTATGTATATGCTTCGATCTTGTCATTAGGATTTGAATTTGCCTTTATATAGTCTGCGATCTTTTGGTACTGGTCTAAGTCTGCTTTTGCCGGCCCCGAAAAAGAATTCAAGAGCTCCTTATTTGACATGCCAAACGAAATGAGCATCCCGGCAAGAAGGATAGCAATTGATGTCATTCTGAGCGACTTCTGTAAGACGAGCGAAGAATCTTTTACTGCTGATTTATGTGAGAGATCCTTCGGTTCCTCAGGATGGCGGATGAACGGATTTAAAATTATATTTCCGCCGTAAGCAAACATAAGGATGAAGAAGGGCATACCAATCAGAAAGTAATATGGGTAGAAAGAGCCGACGCCAACGCAGGCGGCCATAGCGGCAATTGAACCGATCAAAACAAAACGGTAGAAGACATCGGACTTAATTTTCCTGAAATCTCGCAGCATGTAAACGGCAAAGATAGCAAGAGGGACAAAGAAGGGAGCGATTATTAAAATAAAGACCGTGTGAGGCGAAACGTCGCCGCTCAAGGCGCTTTTGGCGTATTTGGAGCTAAAAGACACTGCCGCCACCCAGAAATCATTCAAGGCATTGTGTGACTTGAAATACAAAATCCAAAAGGCGGTTTGCAAAAGAAAAGGCAGACCGAATACTAGGTAATTTACAACGAATTTTTTGATACTCTTGTAACTTAAAAGGAATATTTCAACCATGATTGGCAGGGAAAGCAAAGAGAAGTTTTCCTTTAGATAGAAAAGAATCGAAAGGCAGACGCCGGAGAGAAAAAGATAGACTAGTTTGTCATTCCCGCGAAGGCGGGAATCTATGCCATTGCTATCTTTCTGGATTCCCGCCGGAGCTTTACCCTCGACCCGATCGGGGGCGGGAACGACAGGGGAGCGAAATTTGAAATTTTTATTGTCTGATGTCTGATTTTTGATGGTTGAATACCACTTGAAGAAGGCAAGCAGCATCAAGATTAAAAATATCAAACCAAAGTTTTCGGTATTGTTACCGCTTGAGGCAAACTGGGAGAGGTTACGCCAAAAAACATATAAAAGGAGGGAGATTCTGGCAATCTTGACCGCGTTTTCTTTGAAGAAATTTTTAGAAAAGAGTGTGGCTAATTTGTAGAAAAGAAAGGCGTCGAAAACAGCCAGAACGGTTAAGAATATCCGGTGCAGAACAAGGCTTCCGCCGAAAATGAGGCTCATCAGCGCATTGAATTCAAAAATAAGAGGAGGTTTGTGGTCCCAAGCATTAACATAGAGCAAACCGC
>JAJYFH010000068.1 GCA_021791015.1 bacterium
GCCATTTCCTCCGGAGAAATAAACGACAAATCACAATCCATTTTCATTCTGTCTTCATCTGTAACCATTTTTCCGGTCTGAATACATAGAAGAGCATCTTGGGCATCGGCATCTTCTTTATTTATATAATGGACATCGTTAGTTACCACCATTGGTACTTTGTGCTTTTTCGCAAAAATTTTTAACTTTTCATTTGTCTCCCTTTGGTCCGGAATACCCGGTAGATATTGCAATTCTATATAAAAATCCTCTCCAAAAAGATCTTTGAAATACTTTAATGCTTCTTCTGCCCCTTTTTCGTCGCCTTCTTTTATTTTTTGAGTAATCTCACCCTTAAAACATGCCGAAGAAGCTATTAGACCTTCACTGTGTTCAGCTAAAATATCCTTGTCAATCCTTGGTTTATAATAATAACCTTCCAGGTGCGCAATTGTCGAAAGGTACATCAGATTTTCGTAACCTTTCTTGTTCTTCGCTATCAAGATTAAGTGATTTGGTCTAGCATCCGCTTTCCCCGTTTTATCTGTAAGCCTCCTCGGAGCCACATACATTTCACAACCTATCAAGGGTTTTATGCCACGAGCTTTAGCCTCCTTGTAAAATTCTATTGCGCCATACATAACTCCGTGATCTGTTATGGCACAAGCTGTCATTCCATACTCTTTTGCCTTGTCAAGCAATTCTGGCACCTTGCACATTCCATCTAACAAGGAATAGTGCGTATGAACATGTAAATGGGTAAATTGTTGTTTAGTCAAAAAAGACCCCTTTCAGAGTTAAAGAAATCCTAACTTAAACTTATTTTAACACAACCAAGAGAATTCAAAAATCAAATCTTTGATATAAAATTTTGATCGAAGTCAAATGTTCAATCAAACATTATTCAACCTTCAAATAAGTTCAACTAACATAAACTTATTCTTTGATTTTTACTTTTCTTGACTTGCCGAAAAATATAAAACTAATAAACACCACGACCCCGACCAACAGTCCCACAAGCAGCAAGATTAAGAACCAGTCAAAGAGAAGGTTGTCTATCGAAACCACCTTTTTGGTAATACTGCTGCCTATTACTGTTGACGACAGGACCTTAATCCCTAAAAATACCGCCAAAACAGCTAGCAGCGACTTTATTTTGCTTGTGTTTTTGAGAAAGAAGTAATTCTCAAAGTAAATTCCAAGTCTTTTTTTGAGTGTTAACCGGTCTCCGCTTGAAACTCTTTCGATAGCCTTTCTGTACGCATTCAAAAAATCCTCCAGCTCAAAAGTTGAAAGGCGGTAATCAAACTCATCCAAAATCTCCTGCTTCTTTTTCAAGGCTTTTTTCAAATCCAGCCTTGCATTTAGATTGATGCCGGCCCAGAAAAGCTGCTTATTCAAATCTTTGCCGGGATAGCCCTTATCCTTTAGGGCGCGCCGAAGCATTTTGTCACTGTCAAGCAAGGCCATCTTGTGGCCGCTATTTGTTTTTTCCTTTAGATCTGCTTCTATTTCTTGCCAAGCTTTCTGCTTCATCGTTATTCCCCGTTTGAGGGAATTATAGCAAAACTTACTCTTCAGGCAAAGAAAATCCCCTGATAATCTGCGCAACTATGTAGATTATCAGATAGCAAAATGACATGGCCGCCAAAGTTTCTATCTCAAAATGCGGCGCAGTCACATTTATCTTGTCCGTGGTGTTAAAGAGATAGAAGAAAAAAATTACAAATGGATAGCTGATCGTGTAAAGAAACGACGTGAGAAGATTTCCGCCATTTGCGCCGAATCCCGCCAGAATCAGCCTGACAACCAAGATAACCTCAACAATCGCCAGCATCCGCCATAAAACCTTTTCAACTATCAGGCCCCTAAGGCTCACAGCCTCATACTCGACCGGTTGATACATAGCCGCCGGATGAGCTCTATAAAAAGTTTCGCCGAGATTCTCCTTGCTATTGTCTTTCCTTGGTTTGCGCCCGTAATGCTCTTTCATTTTTCCTCCTTAGTTTTTATTGTTTATTTGATTCCATATTGCTAATTTCCCTGCCTATAACCCTTGCTAAAGCAAGCCAGATTATTCCGTATACTGCCATAATAATTAGCATCTCAATACCGGAGTTTAGTGTCATAGCCGGCACTTCTTTCTGTGAAGATCCTCCAATGAGTACAAATGGATAGCTTGCCGCATAGAACAGGAAGGTCAACAAATTCCCGCCGTTTATACCCAAAACCATCATGACAAATCTGAGGGCCAGCAGTGTTTCGGCCATACCAAAGAAAAATAATACAAGACTATCGACAAACGGCAGCACTTTCTCCCTGGATACCGGCCATGCAATGCTTGTCGTTCTGGCCGTTAGAGCCATCGGGACTGATGTATAAAAAGTTCTGCCCTTTCTGTTTTTATGGGCCTGGTTTTTTTCTGCGTTCATGGTTCCACCTCTTAAATAACTTAAACATTAGCTCTAAAGTTCTCCCGCCCTAAAACTAGGATAAAAAAATAAGACCTAATAATCCTCTGGCATAATCCCAAAATATAATGCTTATTTTGCATGCATTGTTGCTATTTCTGCTAAATGAAAGGAGGCGGCTAAACGCCGCCGCCTTTCGCATACAGGAATATGCTTGCCTATGCATGAGCGGTAGCAGACCTGTAAGTCAGAGCGAACCCATTGACCATTAGATCTATACCGATTAGCAAACCCACCAGCGCCAATGATACGACAGGAAAACCGACGATTACGATTATTCCAAGTATTACTGACACGATGCCGGAGAATAGCATCCAACCCCAGCTATGGCTGTACCTCGTGGAAATTGATAAGATTATCCTGAAGAGACCCGAGGCCAGGAAGTATATGGCCAGCAATATAACAACGGTAAGCAGACCCGTTATCGGATAAAACATCATTAACAAACCAACGGCTCCATATACTATTCCCACTAATATGTGCCAAATGGTAGCGCCCCAGCCATTCCACGAAAAAGCGTGCACTATTTGTACAATGCCGGCAATTGCAAGAACCGCGCCAAGCAGGAACACGATACTAACAGAGGTGAAGATAGGATACAGAATTGCAAAAATTCCCAGAAGAATCATAATGATGCCCATCGTCAGGCCCCAGCCCCAACTCATTCTGACCATTTCATCACTACCTGTGATCGTTCCGGTAGCCGCGTACCCATAGAATGTCTTGCCTTCCCGTTTCTCCTTATTTTTTCTTTGCTCTCTTGCCATCTCACTCACCTCCTTCCCTTTATTCTTGCCTTCATTATAAAAAAGAGGTTAAAAGAAAACCTCTTCCATATCTCTAAATTTATTTAGAAATGCGCCTTAATGTTGTGAGATTGAATAATCAGTCAACTCCCCAAAATCTTTTCTTACCCGGCAGATCGACGCCATAGACTTTGAAGTCAGCCATGTCTTCTAAGTCACTTACCGCCAGACCAAACCCAACAGAGATAAGCCCAAGCGACCACTTGCTTTCAAAAAACACCAAAAAAATTAAGATGCCGGCAAACATCAGGATCACACCATAAATCCAGTGATGCGGAGACTTCATCTGTCCGCCAAAAATATGGCCGATCCGACCTATAGCAAAACCGACAAATGCGAGTATTAGGTTGGTAACTATTAGAATGATGCTGCTCACTTTTTTAACTTATTTTTTAAAATCTCATTCACTGTCTTGGGATTGGCTTGACCCTTTGTCTGCGCCATTACCTGTCCGACCAAAAATCCAAAGGCCTGTTGCTTGCCAGACTTGTAATCTTCGATGACTTTTGTGTTTGCATCGAGAACTTCTTGGATAATTTTTTCAATCTCGCCGGTATCGGTAATCTG
>JAJYFH010000010.1 GCA_021791015.1 bacterium
GAAAACCGGACTACCTGACGAACTCAAGAGGCGCATGATGGCAATGGACGGCCGTGGCCGTACCATCCAAAGGATCGAAACCTTCGGCAACATTAACGGCCTCAACGGCGCACTCATCAAGCTGGCCGGCCGGCCTTACATAGCGTTCAAGATCAGTTACGAACGCTATGTGGACATCCGGCCACAGGAAGGCATGTTCGTCCAGGTCAACAAGGACGGCGTGATTTTCCACGACAGCCGAACGGGCAATTCGGTCACCGTACCATATGGCGAGCTCGCCGATGAGCACAACCAGCTGCCCGAGGCCATCCCCGCCTGATCAACCCCGCTTCCGTAACTCAAAGGCGGCCCCGCCCGGGGCCGCCTCTCGGCGTTTTAGCCTAAAATTTTTTCTATTAACCTTAGCTCGTCGCGAAGCAGCCGCGGCAGCAAGAATTTCTCTCTGACATCTTCCTTGCCTTTTCGTCCCATTTGCTTGGCAACATCTTTATTTTTTACCAAATATTCTATTTTTTCGGCGCACTCTTCGACATTATTTACCAAAAATCCGGTTTCTCCGTCACGGATCTGGGTGGGTATGCCACCAACATTGCCGCCAATCACCGGCGTTTCCTTCCACAGAGCCTCAGAAACAGTAAGGCCAAATCCTTCACGAATGGACTTCTGAACGATTACATCCGAGTAAGTCTGAAAAGCATCTACTTCAATATCATGCAGGGCGTCGTGGTTTGTTAAAACATAAATGTCTTTGTCATCTCCGGCATATTCTTTGAGCTCTTCATATATCTCCATTCCTTCCGGGTCGTCATCTGCCATAGAACCAACCATGGCAAGCTGCAGCTCAGGTATTTCTTTTTTGGCTATTTTATAGGCGTCAACCACGCCCATCGGATCTTTCCACGGATCAAAACGCGACACTTGGGTAACGAGAGGCTTTGTCACATCTATATGAAATCCCCTGACCAGGTTTGCCGCTTCCCTGTGGGACAGATGGCGATTTTTAATGGCCAAAGGATCAATAGCCGGTTCGATAATGAAGATGTCTTCCTCCATACCTTTGAAAACATATTCTTTCATGGTAAATATAGCGGCGTCATACATATTCAAAAATTTTAGAAAATAATCGGCGATAGCTTGGTTTGGCTCGGCGGTGTCGATATGGCATCTCCAGACCCACTTGGCGCCGTTTTTGCCGATACAGGAAACTATCTCGGCCGGCTGAGGATCGTGGATAAAGAATACGTCGTAATCGTTCGGGTTGATGCGCCTGACCTGGTCGATGTTGCAGCTTTGGTAAATATCCCATTCTTTTTCTGAAATTTTAAGGTCAGCTCCCTGAAGGCCGTTGTGTATTTTTTTTGTCACATCAAAGAATTCATCCTTTGCAGATACAGTCTTCCAATCAAAATGAAGCCCCATGCCACGAGCCAGCGGGATTTCTTTTTGCAATATCTCAGCTACTCCTCCGCCGTATGAAGTGGCATTCACGTGGCAGACTCTGACATCCTTCAGCTTTTTAGCCAAAGCCACCACTTCATCAAAAAGAGAGTCGTCGATGACCCCTTTGTATAAATCTATACCAACTTCTTTTTGTGTTTTTACCGCATTCATAACTCAAGTATAAACAAATTGCGGTTTTTGAGAAGCCCATTTTTTAATGAG
Organism: bacterium; assembly: GCA_021791015.1. Taxonomy (GTDB): domain Bacteria; phylum Patescibacteriota; class CPR2; order UBA1875; family JAJYID01; genus JAJYQQ01. The sequence goes on from JAJYFH010000010.1 coordinate 1,663, forward strand.
AATTTCCAAGCAGTTTTCAAAGATAATTTGCAGCGTTTAACCAACCTGAAAGTTCCGCCTTGTTTTGGACGTAACCTCGAAAGTCTATTTGGGAGCCTTTGTGAATGCCTAGATGCAAATGTTTTCGCTCTCCGTCAGTAAAATGGCTGCGAGCCGGCGCAAGGATAGCAAGTTTTGTGCCGGCTGCGACATTCTGCCCCACGGCCGGCGCAAAAGATTTGGTAATATCAATGTGTCCATACAGAACCGTCACCGTTTGATTTTGAATATGGCAATCCTGGACAATCACTCCCCCGTATCCCGAAACAAACTCTTTTACCCGAATATTACCTGAGCAGGCAGCAAAAACCGGGATTTCCTGATTTGCTTCTGCGGGCGTTGTTTCGAAATCCGTACCGGTATGGTAACCGGTGAATTTTTCCGGCTGGACCGGTGAATTTTGCGGCATTACAAAAATGCCGAAAGGCTTTTTGGTGATTCTCGACTTTGCATCGCTGACAGGCGGGTAAAGAATACTTTGTTGCTTGGTTGTTATCTTCTCTGTGGTTAGCGTAGAGTTTTGGCTTTGCTTTTTAAGGCTTTTGCTAAAGTTCATAATAAAGACCAAGAGGAAAATCAAAAACAAAAACAAAATCAAAAGGCCGGCAGCAACAAGGATTTTTTTCACTTTTCCCATAGGTATAAATTATATGAATTTCCCTCTGAAACCATAGCCAGATTTATAATTTATTTGTAAGCAATGTGCTATACTTATGTGTATGGATTCCGGAAATATTCAAAACATTTCAAACGACTCGAACGGCATCATTGCAAGCCTGCTTGCAATATTTAACCTACTTTTGATCCTTTTGCAAAAGTTGCTTGGGTTTTTGCAAACTGTCTTGCAAGACTTGCTGGCTCTCTTTAAATAATCAGCATACCATCGCCATAGGTGTAGAAACGGTAACCTTTTTGGATTGCCTGGTTGTATGATTCCAATAATTTTTCCCTTTCCCAGAATGCACTCACAAGAAGCAAAAGTGATGATTTGGGCAAGTGAAAGTTTGTGATCATCGCGTCCGCAAAACCAAACTCATAACCGGGATAAATATAGATGTCCGTCTCGCCTGACTTCGGCTCTAAAATGCCGTTTTTTGGGCAGGTTTCAAGAACCCGTACTGTCGTCGTGCCGACAGCTATAATCCTCCGCCCGTCATTCTTAGCTTTATTTAATCTGGCGGCCAGATCATGCGACAGCTCAAAGTACTCGCTATGAATCTTGTGGTCTTCTATATTTTCAGTGCGAATCGGCTCGAATGTGCCAAGGCCCACATGCAAGTCTACAAAGCCAATCTCACATCCTTTATCTTGAATTTTTTGCATCAATTCTTTAGTGAAATGAAGCCCTGCCGTCGGCGCCGCCACCGAACCAGGCCTATCTGCATAGACTGTTTGGTAATCTGCTTTGTCAATTTCTTCGTCATGATGAGAACGGCGCGCTTTCAAAATGTATGGCGGCAAAGGCATTTCGCCTAACTCTTCAATCTTCTGCCACAGATTACTTCCCGAAAGGTTAAACCTGATCATGGATGCTCCCTGATTCATTTCGACAACTTCGGCTTCCAAACCCAGCTCGAATCTAATGCGAGATCCTAACTTTAACCTTTTACCCGGCCTTGCCATCACCTGCCAAATATTGGATGTCATTCCGGACTTCTTCAAGTCGTCATTCCCGCGCAGGCGGGAATCTATAAAGTCTTTCTGGATTCCCGCCTGCGCGGGAATGACAGAGGAAACATTGCCCGCTAAATCGAGCTCAGAATGGCATGGAGAAATAAGCAGGATTTCAACATCTTTACGATCAACTTTGCCAAAGAGTCTGGCCGGAATGACCCTTGAACTGTTAAAAACCAGGAAATCGCCTTCTTGCAAAAGGTCCGGCAAATCATAGAAATGCAAATCTATTATCTTTCCGCTTCCTCGATCAGCAACCATCATCTTGGCAGCGTCTCTCGGTTCGACCGGATGAGTAGCTATGAGATTTGCGGGTAATTCGAAATCAAAATCAGATAATTTCATGATTAGATTTTAGCACAATTACTTTTAAAATCCGGCAAAAGGATCTTTGGTTTGGTAGCCCGGATTCTTTATGCCGCTGGTGTCATAACCCGAATCAAAAAGCTGATGGACCTTTTGCATATTTACATTAATCGTCAGACTGTTGACTTCCTGACTGGCTGCGGTTTTGACGGACGCCTCCGGCCCCCTGTTAAACAAAATGTATCCAAAGCCAAGCACGAAAATTCCGATTGCCATAAACAGCCCTGCCAGAATATAAGGCATTTGTTTCGCGAAGTTTGTGTTAATTTTTGGTATTTTAAAATCTATTTTCATTTGAGATATGCGTTAATTGTTAAATTGGCCTTAATTGCATCTCCCAATACATTAGTCTGATCTTTGGTATATTTAACACTCTGAATTTCTACCAACCTATTATAGCTTTCAATCTGCTTAATCATATTATCAACCCTTGCAAAACTTCCCTTAAGCGTTATTTGAAATGGGAAAACCATATACCCATTGACCTTTTTCACCTGTAAATCTTGAGTTGAGCCTTTTAAAGAGACTGGCTGATTCTGCCCATTTCCTGCTTGGTAAGAACTGAAGTTTAGATCCTCTTTAGATGCCATTGTTTCCAGATCTTTCAATAAATCCGATACTTCCTTATTATTGGGTAGGTAATGTTCAATCTCATTTGCTTCCATGGAAAAATTCCTGTAATCATCGTCAAGTTTTGCCAGTACTTGGATTTGTCGACTGTTATTTTCGGCTAAATATTTATTGTTGCTAACCTGCTTGCTTAAGTTGTTTAGAGTGATGCCAAGGTAAACACTGACCGCAAGAGTTAAGACTATGATGACAGCCAGCAGCGCAAAAAGCAGCTTGTTAAAAGATCTGGCATCTAGTACATTTTTTTTCATTTTCTCAGCCCTCCACCAGTAGCTGCTTGTGTCATGGTCATATTTATTTCAAAACTGTTTATTATCGAGTTATTATTGTTGCCCACTTGTTCGGTAATATTCTTTAAATTTACATTTTTGAAAACCCCAGTCTTCTCAAGCGCGTCACGAAAAATACCAATATCATTTTTTGTCTTTGCAAAACCGGTAACTTTCATCATATCTTGATTCTCTTCTATGGTATCCAAGTAGATGCCTTCCGGAACAGTTGCGCCGAGATAGGCATCAAACTTGGACCAATACTGATAGTTATTTTTTATTTTCTCAATGCTTGAAGCAACTTGATTTAGCTTTTGCGCTTTTTGTACAACCGGATTGTAACTGTTGATAACAGTCTGGCTTGCATCAATTTTATCTTGGAAAAAACTATTATCTTCTTTTAGAAAAACTGCGCACAGAACAAAAGAAATGACTATGAGAAGTGAGAGGATTGATATAAGTTTAATATGTCTTATCAGATGACTATTTTTGCGGCTATAACTGATATTTTCTCTTATGTCTTCCGGGAGTAAGTTTATAGAAATCATTTTCCGGCCTCCATTGCCCGAAGCGAGAGCCCTATTGCGCTGGCATAGGCAGCTGATTCGGCCCTTGGCACCGGTTTTAATGGATACGTATCGATGTTGACCCACGGATTGCCGATCTTAACTTGGATTCCAAGACTGTCTGTTAAAAACTCGGTTAAGCCAATAAGATTTGAGGATCCTCCGCAAAGAATAACTTTGGCGGTTTTCTCCTCAAATCTTTCGTCGTGGTATTTTATAATCTTTTGCATCTCGTCCTTTAACGATCCAAGGGTCGGCTTTATGGCGTCCTCAACCTTTTTGTCCTTAAGCCCGGAAGATATCTTTAGCTTCTCGGCCTTTGTCTTGTCTAGCCCTAATGCATTTGATATCGCATCGGTAAAATTATCACCCCCCACTTCCAGAGTGTCTGACATCTTGAGCGCATGGTCATAGAAACCAAAGTTTGTAAATTTTTGCCCAATATCGGCAACCAGGATCGTCTCATCTTTATCTTTATTTGAAACCAGTGCCCTTATGACGGAAGCCAAGCTCATTTCCAAAGCTTCGGGCTGCAAATCCAGGGATTGTATCAGCTGGATATATGAGTTTATAATGCTTGTCGGAGCAGCAACTAGCAAGACATCATTCATGTTTTCTTTACCATGAGACGGCCCCAATACTTGCCAGTCGATAACCAAATCAGTAACCGCCATAGGAATCGATTGATCGGCTTCCCAATATACAGCTTCTTTCAGATCTTTGCCGGAAAGGTTTTTGGGCAGCTCAAGCACTCGCGTAAACACATTAGTGTCCGGTACAGAGGCCACCACTTTTTCCGCAGTAAACTTACCTTCTTTAACCTTTGACATCATTTCCTTAATCATCTTTGCCATTTTCTCCGGATCGGCAATAATGCCTTCAATGACAAGGTTATCAGGAAGAGCTTCACGGCCATACCCAACTAACTTTGTAAGTGATTTCTTCTTCTTGAGCTGAACCACCTTAACAGAACTAGCGCCAAGATCGAGCCCCAGACAATCCTTCTTTTTATAGATTAAATCTTGTTTCAAAAACCCTCCAACTCGCAACTATTTGAATTTATTATAAGCTAAATGGAGTAAAAGATACAATTTTTAAAAATTTAAATTTGAATTGATTTGGTTATTGTAACTTACTGCTAAGGCGGTGTTATTTCTTCCCACTCTTTTACTTCCCAAGTTCCACCCGGCCCGCCGGCAAATTGCTGGGATTTCAGGCCGCTTTTGTAATCTATCCCACCGCTGCCAGCTAGGTATAATGTTTGACCTGTCATTGCAGTAATGGTGCCACTACCAGCTAAATACATCGAGCCACTATAAGCATATAAAGCCAGGTTCTCTCCATTGCCACTTCCCGTAAAGCTGATGGCCGAGCTGCTTTTTGTATTTGCTATGTTAGTTGAAATAAATAAAATATAGGAACCCTGGGAGTTGCCTTGAAATTCTCCACCCGTGATATTGATTTGGCCATCAACAAGAACTATGGTGCCGTTTGAGCCGAATGAATCGTCGAGCTTCCAAGTCCCCCCGCTAATATTGAGATTTCCCTGAATGTAAAGCGGTCCGGTAAGATTTACTTCCTGATTAGAATTTGACATAGACACATTGCCGGTAATTTCTTTTGGCCCCAAATCTGTATAACTGCCTGTGGCAGGTGGCGAATAATCACCAGTAATAGTACCGCCGGCCGAAGCTAAAGAGCGCCATTGGTCTAGATTAATTGTAGGCAGCGCAACTGAAGGTGCTCCTTGTGTTTTTGTACCCACAATATTGTTTTTTGGATCATAAATTGTGCCCACTGCCCAAGCATCACCCGGATCTTCTACCTTTGATCCCGCTCCCGAAACAGTGATATTACCATTAGAATATAGGCTACCGTGAACATCCGAAGAGCCTCCAACATCGATCCCACCTACTCCCGCCTGGATAGCATAGCTGAAAGCAGGATTTGTCGTTGTTGGAGTATCGGCAATTTTTATTCTGATAGCCTTCTTGTATTTAGGATTGGCTTTCGAAGGAACATAAGCCGTTGAAGTAATATAATCATTATTGGCGTCAATCTGAGTTACGGCAACATCAAATTCACCACCTGAAATAGAAGCATTACCGGTTTCGCCTGTATATGAAAGGTTATCGACTTTCAGTTCCCATAAGGCTTTATTTATCCCTGCTTCGGCTATGTTTAGCGCTACATCCTGATTGTAAGTCCTGTTTATGGACATTCTGTTTTCAAGGGTTAGTGATGCTGCCGCCAGCAAAAAAGCAGACAAAACCGTCATCATAATGACAAAAACAGCCAAGATCGAACCATTTGTGTCAAGGGCCTTAAACTTTGAATTTTGAACTTTGAATTTTTTGATCATTGTGTCTTGCACTTTGAAATTAATCTGAGTTTCGCCTTTTTGACTGGCTGCTAACGCTTACAGTTCTAGTTTCGCCTTGCCCGGTATTGGTAAGGGTCAGATTGGTCGTGACCATAACGCTCTGTGGCGGCGAGCTATCGTAGCTAAATGCAAGGGACTGCACATCATCCAAGATAATACTATCAGAACCATTTTGAGGATAAAGCCGGCTGTTGGTATTATCTGAGAAAACCAATTTATGCAGATTGTTTGAATTGTTTGGATCCAGATAATAAATAATGTGGTCGTAAACCTTTTGGGATCCGGAGTAGAGAAAATTATCCGAGTTATCAATTGCTGGAACGTCCAAAATTAAGGTAGTGTTGCTACCTGTATAAGTTGCGCCCGCGCCGGATGTATACGTTGAATCTATCTTGGCGCTTAACTTGACATTGTTGTTTATTCCCTCAAGCGCATTTTTAGCTTCGACTTGCAGCTTTGACTTTGCTATCTCTTTTTCCGATGAAATGGTTCCACTTATATACATCTGGGCAAGCAGAATAACAATCATAGCCATAATAGCCGTAGCGATGGTTACTTCAATTAACGTAAATCCTCTAATTGATTTATAAATCTTCATCTTAATCCTGAACTATTGTTTTTTGTATTTCCGAAACAAAGCACCGCGTATTCAATATAGTGTTTTTGCTCATTTGTATATGTTATACTCAATACTCAATACCCAATACGGTATACTAAACTTCATTTTGCTATTAATGTTGTTAAAGTTACGGTTTCATTTTGATTTTTCTCGGTGAAGTTCACATCAACTTTGGCTTTGACGATATTGGTTTCAGCCTGACCATCTCCGTTTATGTCATTTGAAATGGTTATTACCCCATTACCGCCCGGGATAGAGGAAGGCACACTGAAAGTGCCACTTGCCAAAGAATCAAAGGATGTATTCCTCAAGGTCTCAAGTTCTTGCTGCGCCGATTCATAGGCTTGAAGGCGAGTTTTGGACTCATTATTGCCAACCATGTTCTCAGTAATAAGCGGCAAAACTCCCAAAATAAAAATGGAGGCAACCACAACTAAGATGATTATCTCCATTAGCGTAATGCCTCTTTCGTTTTCTAAGATCTCCCTCATAACTTAATTATAACTAATTTCAATTCAAATAAAAACAGTCTTGATAAGAAGGCTGTTTTTATTTGAGATCTTTTACTGCTTGCTATTAAGTGTTGTTAGTGGGTTACCGTTATCATCGTTGGCTGATAAAGTATAGCTTGAGCCGTCTGTTGAAGAGTATGAATAATCAGTCTTAGCTTTAGGATCTTGAGGGAATCCAATGGCTTGACCATTCACAGTTTGGCTCTGGAATTTGCCTGCTACACATGTATTAGCTTTAACAGCAGCCATATCCGGCGACGGATATTTATTGCCATTGTCTGAGTAACAATCTTCGAGAGCTGTTTGGATCCTGGAAAGATCAGCATTTCTTTGATCATTGTTGGCTTTTGACTTGCTGCCCGATGTTGCACTGATAACGATAACAATAAGGATGCCTAATATAACAATTACGATTAAAAGTTCAATCAAGGTAAAACCTTGTTTGTTTTGCAGCTTTCTTAACATTTTTCACCTCCTTTCAAATATTGTAACGCCATTATATGTTGATGCTTTTATGCTTGTCAATGAGAATAACACAGGGATTGTTGTAATTGTTCTAGCTGTTTTATTGTTTTGCTTGTTCTAATTGGTCTTTCAGTTAGAGCATCTAAAACAACTCGAACATTTTAACAGAGTTATTTTATGGATTGAGTCGCTTGATAGATCGGAGTAATGATTGAAACAACCACAAAACCCACCGCTATGCCAACTATAATCATAATGACCGGCTCGATGATGCTCGAAATATTTTTGGTGAAGTTCTCAATCTGGCGTTCGTAAAACTCAGCAACTTTGACAAGCATTTTATCCGAGTTTCCGGTTTCTTCACCGACAGCCAGCATTTGAGAAACCATAATTGGAAAAATTTTGCTTTGCCTTAGCGGTTCGGCAATGGGGGCGCCGTTTTTGACTTTTTCCTTTACTTTCTCTACTTCCGCCGAAAAAACAACATTTCTCGTAGAATGGCTGACTATTTCAAGGGCTTCAAGAACGGTCACTCCGCTTGAAAGCAATGTACCAAGAGTTCTGGCAAATCTGGCCATATTAAAACGCAAAGATATCTTGCCGATTACAGGCATTTGCAAGATAGCCTTATGCCAAGCCCACTTGAGTGACTCTATTTTATGAAAAGCAAAATATAAACCTGCCACAACAAAGATCGTTCCAAGCGCTAAAAAAATGCCTTGGCGCACCATTAAATTGCTAAGCCAAATGAGCATTTTTGTCGTTATAGGCAGCTTTGCATCAAGTTCATTGAATAAGCTTGAAATGGATGGTACGACCTTAACCATCAAAAATATAATGGCGCCAACCATAGCCGTCAAGATGACAACCGGATAAGTGAGTGCTCCTTTGATCTTAGAAACCAACTCATGATCTTTCTGGGTTTGGATGGCCAGTTCTTCCAACGCTTTATCTAAAGTACCACTAGCCTCACCGGCTCTAACCATATTAATAAATACGGGTGAGAAATATTTAGATGTTCCCTCCAGAGCATCAGACAAGGATTTGCCGCCTTCGATATCTTTAAGAAGCGAATCCATGATTTTTCTCATAACACCCTTGGAAGATTGTTCGCGAATAATATTTATAGACTGCGCCAAAGGGACGCCGGCGTTTATCAATGTTGATATTTCCTCGCAAAACATCAGCTTATCGCTAAGGGAAAGGTGGTTTAAAACATCAATATTTAATTTATCAATGCCGAAAACTTTCTTTTCCTCTGATATTACAATTGGTGTAATGTTGTTTTTTCCCAGGAGACTTCCGGCCTCTTCCCTGCTAACAGCATCTATGACGCCCTTGGTCATGTTGCCGGTTTGATCTTTTCCTGTATAACTAAATTTTGCCATGTTTCAATGTTAAATGTTAAAGGTGAAATGTAAAATGTTTAAATCTTTATTCATTGGAAATTGATTGAAAATTAGAAATTGAAAATTAACACTATTCTTGTGTTACCCTCATAACTTCCTCGATGCTTGTTAACCCTTCCAGAGCTTTTGTCAGCCCGTCCTGATGCATATTGATAAAACCGTCTTTCCTGGCTGCTGCAACCAGTTCATCTTCTGAGGCTTTTTTGATGATCAAGCTGCCAATCTCATCGGTTACTTCTATGACTTCATATATCCCGACCCGGCCCCTATATCCTGTTTGTTCACATTTGGCGCAACCGACCGGTTTAAAAAGATTGATGGCGTACTTCCCTTTGATGTTCTTTTCTTCTATATCAGCACTCTCAAATATCTTATGCCTTATTTCCTCACCCGAACTAGATATTTTATTTAAAATAGCGGGGTTTTCCTGAAGAATTTCCAGAATAGTTTTCTTACCAATGTCTTTTGCAAGCGATGTTTCATCATTTCTCTCAAGACCAAGAGACTTTAACTTTTTTGATTCCTTGTCTTTACTCTCTAAAGCGGCAAATTCCTTTTTTAAGTTAAAATTAGCAATAATTTTTACCGCCATTTTGTCGTCTAAAGTTATTTTTAACTTGCAATGTGGGCAAAGTTGCCGAACAAGCCTCTGGCCGATAACGGTATTGACAGTTGAGGCGATGAGAAATGATTCGACTTCCATATCTTCAAGCCGTGGCAAGGAGCCGGGAGCAGAATTTGTGTGCAAAGTAGACAGAACTACATGTCCGGTGAGCGAAGCATGAACGGCCATTTCCGCCGTTTCTTTATCGCGAATCTCACCAACCATGATAACATCCGGATCTTGGCGAAGAAGCGCTCGAAGGCCTGAGGCAAATGTCATGCCAATCGCCGGATTGACCTGTGTCTGATTCACTCCCGGGATGCGGTATTCCACCGGATCCTCAACGGTCGAAATATTTACACCGATATCATTGATTAAGGTTAGGAGGCTATAAAGAGTGGTTGATTTTCCGGATCCGGTCGGACCGGTAACTAGCGTCATGCCGTGCGGACGATCAAGATTTCGCTTCACAACTTCAAGGGCAAGGCCGCGAAAACCAAGCTCCTCCAATGATGCGGCCTTGGTCGACTCATCCAAAATTCTCATAACCACCTTTTCGCCATCCATGATCGGCAGAGTTGAGACACGGAGAGAGATATTTTTTCCGGCCATTTTTAGCTTTATTCTGCCGTCTTGAGGTATGCGATGTTCATCGATTCTTAAACTGGATAATATTTTTATTCTAGTAACCACTGATGACATTACCTGTTTAGGTAGTGTCATGGTATCGCGCAAAATGCCGTCTATGCGATACCGAACCTGGATGAACGTTTCTCTTGGCTCTATATGCACGTCTGAAGCTCTGGACTTAACTGCATATTCAAGGATGATATTGACGGCTCTTGCAATGGGCGCTTCTTGGACAATCTCTCTTACCGAATCTGCTGTATCATTTTCATCCAGTTCTTCTTCCTCTATGGAAATTTCACGGTTCTCTGCAATCGCCTTTGAGATTTCTTCGGAAAATTCGTCTTTATATTGATCAAGAATTAAATCAATTTCCGGTTTTGCGGCAATAAAGATCTTTAACTTTTTGTCAAACTCTTTCTTTATAAACTGAACCGTCTGAATATCTTCAGGATCCGACATAGCCACCTTGAACCTGCCGTCTTCGTCCTGGCCAAAAACAACCACATTATATTTTCTGGCTATCTTTTCAGGAATTTTCCTTAAAGTTTCCTTTGAAACCTGAATATCTGACAGGTCCGTAAAAGGTGTGCCTATTTCTTCGGCATAAAGTTTTATAAACTCTTTTTCGGTTATAATTTTTTTCGAAATAAGAAGCGGGAGAAGATCCACTTTGCTTTCCTTTGCTTCTTCTGTCAGATCTTTAAACTTTGCCTCAGAAAGGACATTATTTTTTAAGAGTATGTCCTTAAGCTTAGTTTGTACGACTTGCAAATTTCCCTCCATCTTTCATATTATTCTGGTCTGCCCGTGTTTTCGTTTTGAGCAGACACCTGAACAATGGCATTGTCTTGTTGTCCGGCAACAGCTTGAAAACCGGTTTGCTCTGCTGTCATTTCACCATGTCCATATTTATCTCTTATTTCCATAATTCTTTGGCTCAAGCCATCAGGATTAGGAACCCTTTCGAAGTTGAAGTTTGGTTGTTCACCAGCTGTCTGCACATTGATATCACCATAATCGTAGAAGGTTTCGAAGATACCTTTCTTAGTTGCTGAGATATCTTGTATTTCAGACAATGCTAATTCTGATATTTTTCTAGAGAACAATCCAAACTGGCCTATATCGACAATGTGCTGGTTGGTGACAATCTGGATGTTTAGATAGTTAATCAACCAATTTATATAGAAAAACAAAACCGTAAAAAGTAAGAATAAACTAAAGAAACAGGCAGTAATCGCTTTAAAAACCTGATTTTGGGCAAAAATTTCAATGTGCTTTGAAAAAAAATAAGCAAATGTCATGGCCGAAACAACCAAAAAGGTTACCAAGAAAGCCGGCGCATACACTGTCCAATGCCTTCTGACGATTATCAGAACCTCCTCGTCGGCTTTTTGGGTTTCGAAGTATTTTCGATTCGGCTTAATCTTTTCCATTTTATACTCACAGTTTAATGCTTATCGGTTGCGTCCAATTAATTTTCAAAAACATATATAGAGAGATGGCCAGAATAGCGACACAAGTCCAGATAAAGATATGTTCTGCCAATCTCATCTTGCTGTTGGACTCGAAGTGCAGCATGCCTTGGTAAATTGCAATCCCGGCGATCGCGGCCCAAACGAGAAGAAAAACCATATAAATTAAAAGGATGATTAACATAGTTTAATTATAATTGGAAAACAGATAACAGTAAACATATAACAAAAGAGGCCGTTAAAAAACTAGCTTAATTTGTCATTCTGGCGACGATGGGAGGCCAGAATCCAAGGGTTTTAAGCGCAATGATTGATTCTGAACAAGATTAAAGTATACTATTTTCGCCTGCGCGAAAATCTGCAACCGCAGTACTTTTGAAGATATAGGCCAAGCTCTTTGGAAATCTCTCGTGATTCTTTGTATAGAGCTCGAAAATCCTGATAATGAAAGTCGATACCATATTCTTTCGCGATTTCCTCGCCAATCTTTTTCAATTCTTCGTGAAATTGAAAAGGGCTTATGAGTAAGGTGGTTGAGAAGGCATCAAATCCATTTTTCTTGGCAAATCCGGCCGTTTTCTCAAGCCTTTGGCGATAGCATAAAAAGCATCTTTCCGGCTTTTGTTTCGTCTCGCCGATAAAACGCAGATAGCTTTCATAGTCATTGCTATTCTTCCATCCCCGTTTGTTATTCCCTCTCTCTTTTTCGTCATTCCCGCGAAAGCGGGAATCCAGAC
>JAJYFH010000069.1 GCA_021791015.1 bacterium
CCAAGCCAGTCTTAACCTGGCTCCATAAATCTTTAATTGTTCTTCTGTCATCTTGATACTCACTTTTAGCTCCTTTCAATTCTTAATTATTTGGTTAAAAGTGTCCAAGATGTCTGGACCCCGGATAATTTTCTTCCAGTGGATGCTTGCCAAGAAGAAGAAAATCTGCCCTATCGTCACTTACAAATAACTGGAGGTGAAGAGCGCAATGAGCAGATTCATTCTAACCAAGTATCAGATTATAGCTGTCTTCGCCATAATTGCGATCGTGGGAGTGGCATTCATACTCGGAGACATGCTGAAGTCAGCCTGGGCGGACACTGAGTACAAGGGAAGTTGTACAGCATCGAATATTTACTATGATACTGACAGCAGTAAGAAAACTGTTAGCTTAAAACTAGACTGCGACGGCCACGAGGTCACAACATCAGACCCACAAACCATCGTTGCCAGAGTGCAAGATGGACAAACGACATTCCAGTGTACTGTGAATGGCCGCGAAGATGCAGACTGCGACGTGCCAAACAAGAGCTCCTAAAGGGAGGCATCATGAAGAAAATCATAATCCTGAGCCTCATCATGGCAGTGGTGTTGCTCTCGGGATGCGACAACCGATCAAGTGCCGTCAACGTCGACGTTCAGCAAGCGTCTATCGACATGAGCAATGTTTCAATGGGTAACGGTGTGGCCTTCATTCCGATCAAAAGTTATGACCCGGCCAACGAGCCCAAGGAGACACCTGTCATAATGGGCGCTCTGAAGGACTTCCAAGAGAAAACTCACCATGAGATTACCTCCTGGAATATCACTGAAGGCAAGGATGGAGATGTTGCAGGTATCTGCATCACCTTCAGATAACCTGTCCAACTCAATCGAAAAAGAGTTATCACTCTCATACAAAGTGACAAGCCCCAGGGTGTTTATCACCGCTGGGGTTTTTACCTGTCTTTCTGAATTAAATTCAGAATCAATCTATATAAATAATCGTTATAATTAAAGTCTGGATTCCGGATCAACTGATATAATTTTAATGAATGGTCCGGAATGACAATAGATAATAAAATAGCTGCCCCACTGAAAGTCCGGCATCACCTCTGGGAATTTCCTTGCTTACAATTACGCCTTTTGAAGACAGATATTTAGACATGATTTTGTTATTTGCCATGCCTCCAGCGAAAAATACGGGTATTGTCATTCCCGACCCCGATCGGGAATCCAGACCTTTTTGTATAAATTCCGGATCAAGTCCGGAATGACAAAGGATAATTTCCCATAATCCCTTGGCCAAATAAATCTGTACGGTTGCAGCCAAACGCCTTTTGTCTTTATCTAGATTTTGAATTAAATATTTAAAAAGTTCGGTGGTTTGAAGCTCGAGAAGATTGTCATTCTGAGCGACTTCCTGAAAGGACGAGTTGAAGAATCTCTTTTCACAATTTTCAAGAGACCTTTCGGTTTCGCTCCCTGGCACTCGGGATGACAGAGAGGAAATCACCGGTTCGATTTCGTACGGCTTGCCCGAATTTTTCTCCAGCAAATTTATCGGCGCATGTTTGTATGGCCTCTCATTTGGTGAGAAACCAAGCAACACCGAAACGGCATCCAGAACCCGCCCGGCACTCGACGTTTCCAGACAGTTAAATCCTTCTTGCCATTGATTCCACAAGAGCTCGAGTTCGTTTTTGTCATAATATTCCTTAACAAAGCTATAAACTTCAGACTTTTCCATGCATTTTGACAGAATACTTATCAACATCCGAACCGGTTCTTTTATCGCTAGTTCTCCGCCAATTAAAGTTTGGTCCTCCAGCTTTCCAATTCTTTCAATTTTGATTTGGTTTTTATTGGAAATTGGAAATTGGAAATTGGAAATTCTAAAAACTTCCCCACCCCAAATCTTTTCGTCTAATCCGTAACCGGTTCCATCGCAGGCAATACCAAGGAATTGCTGAGGAGGTCCGACCTCCCGAGAGGTTCGACCTCCCAAACAATAATCGCCAACTGCCGAGAAAACATGAGCATGGTGATGCTGGATTTGAATAAATTTTGCATCGTAGTTTTCGGCCAGCTCTTTGCCCCACTTGGTTGTTCTAAATAATGGATGCAGATCGGTGATTACAACATTCGGAGCATCATTTTTCGCAATAAAATCATTAACTGCTACCGTGAATTTCTTAAAATTATCCTCATCTAAAAGATCACCAAAGCTATCCGAAAAATAGACTTTTTTGCCGTCGTAAAAGGAAAAGTTGCCATCTGATTCGCTGCCGAGAGCGAGAACCTTTTCCTTAATTTTAAATTGTCCTCTAAAAACCTGCATAGACTAATCATACAGAAAAGATTCTGGACAAGCCAGAATGACAAGAGCTAGGTCAATTCAATTTTTGCTACAGTGACAATGGCTGTCTTTAATTAAAGCCAAAATAGTTTTTGCTTCTTTTTTCGGTAAAGTACTGATTGCAAGTCCGTCATGAGCCATAATCCAGTCACCAGATTTCAAGCCCTTAAGTAGATAAGTTGCAATTTTAAATTTTTCGCCATTGTCCTTAACCCAGGCAAAGTCGCCATCAATCTTATCAACTTGTAACGGAGTAGCCAAACACATAATAACTAATATTCTACACCAAAAACAAAAAATAACCCATCTGGGTTACTTTTCTTGGTAGCGGGGGCAGGATTCGAACCTGCGACCTCCGGGTTATGAGCCCGACGAGCTGCCACTGCTCTACCCCGCGTCGTTTGGTGGACAAAGACTATTTTAACAATTTATTCCAGTTATTTCAAGCTTAAAGTTAGCTATCTTGTTTTGGAGGAAAAAGAAAATTCATCCATTTTTGAAAGTTAGATATTTTCGGTTTCTTCGCCTGGTCTTCTTTTTTCTGCCCTTCTTCCGGCGTGGTAATCACAAGCACCTGCTCCCCGGGCTTCTGGTACCCAAGCCTTTCCCTCATCACCCTTTCCTTGTAGCTTTCAGTTTGGTAATAGAGGATTTTATTTTTGAGGTTTGTGTTCTCGGCATCAAGCACCTCTACCTCTTTTTGCAAGTCTTTCTCAACACCGTTAAACTTGATGTTTTGATAAATAACTTTGCCAACGAGAAACATAATGTAAATCAAGAAGGCAATCCCTCCGACTTTTATAAGCTTCTCTTTTATCTTATCCTTCTTCATCATCAATTCTTGCTTCTCTGTTGAAAATTCCCTCTTTCGGGCGTATAATATACTAGTTTTAACGCAACTTCATTATATAGCATAACCCTAAATTTTTCATTTTGAATTTTTAATTTAAAATTGATATCAGGGGCCCGTAGCTCAGTGGTTAGAGCAGTCGGCTCATAACCGATTGGTCGTTGGTTCGATCCCAACCGGGCCCAAATAAATTACAAATTAAAAATTAACAATTAAAATTTTTTCGAATTTCGAATTGATAATTTTCAATTATTACATGGCAGGGTAGCTCAGTCGGTTAGAGCGCAGGACTCATAAGCCTGAGGTCGTGGGTTCGATCCCCACCCCTGCTACCATATAATCAAAGGGAGAGAAGTTTATCCGCCTTTGGCGGAATCCCCACCCCTGCTACCAAGAAAATAAAATTTAATTTAATAAAATAAATGATGATCACTATACTCGGCCTTGTGGCTGGCGCTTTGACGACATTCGCGCAACTTCCGCAGCTTTTAAAGATTCTGAAAACAAAATCGGTAGACGATATTTCAAAGGGAATGTATGTGATGCTCATAACAGGCGTTTCTCTGTGGGTGCTTTATGGCGTTCTTATCCG
>JAJYFH010000070.1 GCA_021791015.1 bacterium
ATTATAAAGTTTTTCTACTTCCTTATCTTTGCCGAGATTCACCAGATGCACGTCATACGGCGCCACCTCCTTCGGCCAGACAATGCCCTTAACATCCGACAAAACTTCGACAATTGTCCCCATGGCCCTTGATGAGCCAATGCCAAAGCAACCCATCACAGCAAGATTCTCTTTTCCGCTTTTGTCCAGGTATTTTAGGTTATAGGGCTCCGAAAATTTTGTTCCAAGCTTGAAAATATTTCCGGTTTCTATCGCCTTCATCTCTTTTAGCTTATCCGATCCGCACTCCGGGCACACGCTTTGTTCTTTAATAATCTCGCGGTTTATTGCCACTTTGCATTTCTCACAAAGATAAATCGTATCTTCACCGACAGGTGATTTTGTCTGGAATTCATGTGAAAATTTCGAGAAAGTTCCGCCGGAAGCAAATGTCAGGTATGTTATATCGCCGATTCCAAGCCGCTCAAAAACTTTTTTATATGCCTTAATTGCTATTTCGTAATACCTATCGAGGTCCTTTTCGTCCGTATGAAAGGAGTAGAGGTCTTTCATTCTAAATTCCCTGCCCCGCAAGATTCCTGATTTGGCTCTTTTTTCATCTCGAAATTTTGTTTGAATCTGAAATACATACTTCGGCAAGTCTTTATATGACAAGATAAATTTTTTCGCAACGGGAACTATGGCCTCCTCATGTGTTCCCACAAGCGCAAGGTCCGTTTTTGTATAGTAGCTCTTGAAGCGGTATAAATCGTCAACTGTTTCCCAGCGCCCGGTTTTTTTCCAATTCCCCGCCGGATGCAGAGCCGGCAGCAAAAGCTCCTCTCCGCCTATTTCACTCATTTCTTCGCGAATAATGTTTTCAATTTTTGAAAGCACCTTTAGCCCAAGCGGCAAATACGTATAAACCCCGGACATCAGCTGGTCGACATAGCCGGCGCGCACCAAAAATTCATGGTTTTTGCTTTCAACCTCTTTTGAGATGTTCCTTGTTGTTTTTGAAAATAATTTACTAAATCTCATATCTTTTATTACCCAATAAACTATATCATATAATGTTTAGGTCGTTTAGCGTGAGGATTATAAATAAGAAGCCAAAGGCTATCCACCCCGCCAAAGAAAGCCCCAGTTTCACATTTTGCGGAATTTTTCTTCTGACAATTGACTCAATGGTGATAATAAACGCGTGTCCGCCGTCAAGGGGCATGATCGGCAATATATTTAGTATGCCAAGGGCTACCGATAAAAGCACAAGCCATTGCACAAAGATTGATAAGCCGGCCTGGACCATGTCACCCGACAATATAAAGATCCCGAGCGGACCGCTTGCACCCCGAGGCACTTGGAGGCTTGAAAAAATTTTGCCGATCACTTGAACAAAGCCGCTCAGATAGTAAGGGATGAAATATCCAATCTCGGTAAGCGCCGCCCTAAATGCATTTAGCGGGCCGGCTGATATCTTGCCGGTTTGGCCCAGGACAACACCAATTCTTTTGACATCCACCTCTTTATTGCCGACTTTTTCTTTTGCCGCGTAGGTGCTAAACGCTTTTGTAAGCTCATGGCCGTTTCTTGAAATAACCATGTTTATCTTTGCGTTTTTGTCTTGATTAACCTTGTCTTGAACGGTCTGCACTACGCTCCCCGTATCCTTAACGCTTTTCCCATCAACCTTTTCTATCACATCGCCTTTCTGCAAACCTTCTTTGGCGGCCGGAGTCCCTTTCTCAACGCTTTGAACGTGCACCTTTATAGTGCTTTCTACCCCCGGCTGGCTGGCAAGCCCCGGGATATTTGGCTGGCTAACACCCGCGATATAAATACCTACAAGCACGATGTAAGCAAACAGCAGATTAAACGCCACTCCGGCGACCAATATCAAAAGCCTGATATATGCGGGTTTAGACGCCATGCTTTTGGGGTCATCTTCATGAGTACCATCCTCACCGAGAAGCTTTACGTAGCCGCCGAAAGGGATCGCATTTACCGCATACGTTGTCTCGCCTTTCTTCCAGCTCCAAACTCTCGGCGGAAATCCCACCGCAAACTCTTCGACTTTCACTCCGCTCTTTTTTGCAGCTATAAAATGGCCCAACTCATGCACCAAAACAATAATCGTGAAGACAACTAATCCGCCTATTATTGTAAAAATGAGGCTCAAATGAGGCTCCTTTCGATTTACTTAAATTTCTTTAATCGGTGATTTTATCCATAAACCCGCTAACTCACTCACCCATACACCTATATTGTCAGGAGGTCCGACTCCTTTTTCTGGAGAATTTCTTCTATTACCTTGTTATGTTTGTCGACAGCTTTTTGCAAATCCTCCTCGCCTCTATACATGTCGTCTTCGCCGATTTCCCCGTCAGTTTTGGCTTTTTTTATGGCATTTAAAACATCGGCTCTGATATTGCGAATTGAAATTCTCGCCGCTTCAGCCTTTTCCTTGGCGATACGCACAAACTCTTTTCGCCTTTCTTCTGTCAACTCCGGCAGATTGATCCTGATATTCTCACCCGTGTTTACCGGGTTTAGCTTGAGGTCTGAATCTCGGATAGCGGATTCTATCTGCTGGATGTTCGACCTATCCCAAGGCTGGATTAGAATAGATCTCGGTTCAGGAATTGTGATTGTGGCCACGGCTTTGATGGGGTTTTTGGTGCCGTAAACATCCACCATGATGTCATCAACCATCGACACGCTCGCCCTACCTGTGTGGATGGTTGCCATTTCCTCTTCCATTATCTCAACTGTTTTTTGAAACTTCGGTTCCGCTTCTTTTATTAATTCTTCAACCATTCTTCCTCCTATGATATCTATTTCCCAACTTCATATCTCACAAATCTGCTAATGCTTATTTTTTCGCCGATCTTGCCGATTTTCTCATTTAAAAGCTCCTCGATGGTAATATCGGGGTTTTTGACAAATGATTGTTTGACTAGGCAATTCTCGGAAAAAAACTTTTCTTTTTTTCCTTCCCATATCTTGTCTAAGATGTTTGCCGGCTTGCCTTCTTTTTTTAACTTTTCGAGTTCAATTTCCTTTTCTTTATCCAACACTTTTGCAGGAACATCTTCCGGCGCGAGATACGATGGGTTTGCCGCCGCCACGTGCATGGCTATATCTCTGGCAAATGCTTTGAACTCCTCGTTCCTGGCAACGAAGTCGGTTTCAGAATTCACTTCGACCAAGACGCCAAGTTTGTCGCCATGAACATAACAGGCTATAACACCTTCCTTGGCTTCTCTCTCGGCTCTTTTGGCAGCTGTTGCCGCGCCTTTTTTCCTTAAATATTCAACCGCTTTATCTATATCGCCATTTGATTCCGCAAGCGCTTTCTTGCAATCCATCATGGGGGCGCCGGTCATTTTACGAAGCTCTGCCACATCTTTTGCTTTTATATCCATTGTTTCTCCTCTTATGTTTGACTTCAAATATTAGGTCTTTTGTTATTTTAATCAATGATTAATTTTGTGCCTTTTGTCATTCCCGCGAAGGCGGGAATCTAGTCAAGCGTCCAGCCAAATTCCTGTCCTATGAACTCGAATTTGTTTCGGATTTTGGACTTACTGTCTCTGTTTTTTCATCCTCAACTTTCTTTACCGGCACAGCTTTTATCGCATCTGCGATGGATGCTGTAATCAGCTTTATGGCTTTTACCGCGTCATCATTTGCCGGAATAGGATAATCTGCCAGCTCCGGATTTACATTTGTGTCAACTATC
>JAJYFH010000071.1 GCA_021791015.1 bacterium
CTTCACCAAGCTTAACTGTTTCGTTTGAGTTTTTTGATAGAATCTGCATAAACTACATTCTACCATAATCCCGTTTTGGTTGAGTAACTGACGTAACGCCTCACGTCTGTCATCCAGAGTGACTACCTGAAAGGCCGAATCGAGGGATTCCTCTACTTCCTACTAGCGTGGCGGCGATCGGAATGGCAATGCCGTTTTGTTAAATTCAACGTAATTGCTCAAGCATGAGAGACTACCACCTAATGAACGAAGAAATTTTTTATATTTTCAAGTCGACTTAAAACTTTTTGGACGATAGGCTGGTCGAGAATCCAAACCTTTTTCCAATAGATAAGATAACCGAGAGGAGTAAGACAAGCAAAGATGACCAAGATATAGCCCAGTACTTTGTCGCTGATTTTCTTTTGACTCCCGCCATTTACGTTTGTGCTGTCGCCCAGTACTTGACCTGAGGTACCTCCGGAAGATTTATTGGATTTTGCAGTTTTAGCCGCATTTTTTGTACTTTTGGGATTTTTCGTGGCTTTTGGAGGGGGGTCCGTAATGACATTTGGCGCGCCCGGCGTCGGAGTTGAAGTCCAGAACCATTGACCATCGCTATACGCGTAAGCTATATTTTCCTTGGCATTTTTATAAAGTCCGGTATCAAAAACCGCCGTGCCGTCAGAAGCAAGCAGCATCACCCCATCGCTGTCATTATTTAAGGAAATCTTGGTTACAGGCCGTGTCAGCACCTTGTATTCCCCTGAATTAATACTTGTGCCGGCCGGAAAAGTATATTTTGTCGTACTGCCCGCCTTAAGCCTGTCAGTCAGGGTACATCCGCCGATGTCTGTCGCATTGCCGTTTGAGTTATAAATCTCAATCCATTCGTTTTCACTGTCAGATCCTGCCGGTGCCGGCATGAGCTCAGTGATCATTATCCCGGCACAACTGTTTTGCGGCGGCGGAGCCGGAACGTCATCGCTACCGCTTGCGGGATTTGAAGCAGTGTTATCTACCGTAAACACATTTTCACTACCGGGTGTCGGCGTGGTGGTCCATTTCCAAGATTTTGAATTAAAGTCGTAGGCAAAGCTGTTGCCTTCTTTCGGATTGACCGTATCCTTGGCAAAATCCGTCTGGCAGCTGGCGCCTTCCGGTTTAGTTAAAATCAGGCTCTCTTTGTCATTATTTAGGGTGATACCGGTAGTTTCACGATCAAAGACGGCAAAACCACCGGCAGCAATCGTCGCATTTGAAATCGAATATTTATGAGTTGTGCCTTCTGTGTCGGTAATAGAATAACCATTGAGATTTACCTCGCTATTTGTTTGATTGTAAAGCTCAATCCATTCGCCATCAGAATCCACCCCGACAGGATTAGGAATAAATTCGGAAATTACTACACCGCTGCAATCGGTCACAGCCGTCGTTTTGATTTCCGGACCATTTTGGGCAACGGCAAAAACCGGCATCAAAAATGCCCAAAATAATAGAACTGTTCCAACCCTCCTAAACATAAGCACTTTAAATTTTAGGAGATCTTTTACTCTTTGTAAAGGATTATATCTTTAGTCCACTAAACCAGTTTAGTGGACTAGAATCGCTCGGCGCTTCTTAATAGAGTAATATTTATTATGTACAGATTATCTTTTTACTCTTACCGCAGTTACACCTTTATATTTGATGGTTCGGTAATGATGTTTGGTTTTGGAGACAGCTTTTTGCCTTGGCAATCCAGAACTTTTTTGGAAGCCAAACCCGCACTTTGCGCTTAATCTGGCAATGGTTGTCCCACTCATACCCGTTGCCATTTTTATATCCGCATAGGACTTACCTTCATCAATCATTACAATAGCTTTGTGTCTTCTGGCAATATCATTAATTTCTCTTGGCGTCAAAACACGATCAAAAACCTTCTCAATCTCTTCCTTTGTCTTACACGCCAAAAAAAGAGCTATCACATCTTGCACTTCTTCCTTATGCCAAACCAATCTTTTGCTCATACTGCTCCTTTCAACCTTCGCTAGTCCACTAAACCAGTTTAGTGGACTAGCAGGCCTTTTATTATTGCATTTTGTTTCTTTTATTCATAATAATAATTACCAGTTATTGTCTTGGTATTTTTCTCGTTTGGAGATTATTTCGATCTGTTTTTGGATTTCTTTGACATCATCTTCTCTTAGAGGCACGAAATCGTCATAAAATCCGCTATCCCTGTGCGGCAGATTCATCGCATCACCCCATTTCTGAACCTTTGCGCTTTTCGCTCTACCATAAACGTGAATGTGCAGATAGGAACCTTCCGGCTTCAAGACCGTCCAGTTGCCCATATCCTGATAATTTATCCTTCCGACACCAATGCCTCTATTATTCATTCCTGCCGCTAGCGCTTCACCGACAACCATAGTCAATCTCATCAGTTCTTTAGCCTTACTGGGCGACAGTAGGGTGCGATCCAAAATCCGCTCTTTCGGAATAATCTTTAGATGTCCGCCTTCTTCACGCGATACATGCGGTTTTTCGGGCGCCTCAACAACAAAATTTTCTGTTTCGAAAACTTTCATAATAATTTTTGCTGGTCTTTTTTATTATCTTTCTTCGCCACGCCAAGGTGATTATAGGCATGGGTTGTGGCTTTACGGCCGCGCGGGGTGCGTTCCAGAAATCCTAGCTGGATGAGGTACGGCTCATAAACTTCCTCAATCGTATCAACCTCTTCATTTGTGGCTGCCGCCAAAGTATTTAGCCCGACCGGACCGCCGCCAAACTTATGGACAATAGTTTCAAGCAGGTTTCGATCGGTGTTGTCGAGCCCCAACTCGTCGACTTCCAGCATTTCTAGTGCCTGCTTGGCAATTGCCTCTGTAATCTCACCGCTGCCCTTCACTTCAGCAAAATCACGCACCCGTTTGAGTAACCGATTGGCAATTCTGGGGGTTTTGCGCGATCTTTTGGCGATTTCCTCGGCGCCCTTTTTATCGATTTTGATTTTTAATATCTTAGCTGAACGATTCAATATCTTCTCGATATCTTCCGGCTCGTAAAATTCAAGGCGGTGAACCAAGCCAAAACGGTCGCGAAGCGGGGAAGAAAGCATGCCCATCTTGGTCGTCGCCCCAATAATGGTGAATTTCGGCAGATCAAGGCGAACTGAGCGTGCGGACGGACCCTTACCGATAATTATATCCAGCACAAAATCCTCCATTGCCGGATAGAGAATCTCCTCAACCACAGTATTTAGACGGTGAATTTCGTCTATAAACAGGATGTCATTTTCTTGCAAATTAGTGAGAATGGAGGCCAGATCGCCGGCGCGCTCAATGGCCGGACCGCTCGTCGCTTTCACTTGAACCCCCATTTCGTTTGCGATGACAGACGAGAGGGTGGTTTTGCCAAGGCCCGGCGGACCGTAGAGAAGCGCGTGATCGATCGGCTCTTTTCGCTTCTTGGCCGCTTCGATGGTAATTTTCAGGTTATTTTTGACCTGATTTTGGCCGACATATTCGGAAAATCTCTTCGGCCTGAGCGTCTCTTCGAAGGTTTCCTCGCCTTCAAACTCCTCCGAGTCTAAAATGTGATCGCGATTGACTTTCATAATGCCTCCGCCTTGTCATTTCGACCTGCCTCGCGGCAAGGCGGACCGACTTCGAGAATCGACGAGC
>JAJYFH010000072.1 GCA_021791015.1 bacterium
TCGGAGGTTCGAATCCTCCCGCCTCCGCCAAGAAAGAAATTGATGACTGAATATTTATCGATAGTAAACGAAAACGACGAGGAAATAGGCAAAGCGGCATACGAAGAAGCGGTTGCCAAAAAGCTAACCCGCCGGATAGTGCATGTTTTGATTTTTAACAGTGAAGGCAAAATGGCATTGCAAATGAGAAGCAAACATAAATCATTCTGTCCAGAGCATTGGTGTACCGCGGTTGGGGGTCATGTCAGATTTGGGGAGAGTTATAAAGAAGCTGCCATAAGGGAAATGCAAGAAGAAATCGGCATTAAGAAGGAGCCGGAATTTTTTGCTAAATATCACTACTTAGACGGCAGAGGGCAAGAAATGTTTCTATCTGTTTACAAGCTGATTTTCGACGGTCCGTTTCAGATTAATCCGGAAGAAGTGGAGAGGATTGAGTTTTTCTCAACAGATGTGATTAATGAAATGATTAGAAAGGGTGAAAAGTTCCACCCCGAGCTTTTGTTCCTTCTGGAGAAAATATCATGACAAAGGAAATTATTGGCAAGGGTAAATTTCATATTTGCGCGGCGAATGTTATCGAAAGAGATGGCAAGTTCCTTCTAGTTCAGGAAACAAAAGAAATTGTTAGAGGCAAATATAATTTGCCAGGTGGGAGATTGGAAATCGAGGAAAGAATCGTTGATGCAGCTGTAAGGGAAGCCGAAGAAGAAACCGGCCTAAAGGTTCGGCCGCGAAAATTAGTAGGCGCCTACCAGCGAATTTTGGTGCCGGAAAGAAATAATATAGTTACTTTTGTCTTTGCTTCAGAGGTTCTTTCCGGAAAGATTCAAACTTCCAGGGAACATCCCATTGTCAAATATTTTTCATTAGGCGAGATCCAAGAAATGCACAAAAAGAAAATGTTGAGATCTGTTTGGTTGTGTGATGCGATAAACGATTACATTGCTGGGGAAAAGTCTGATTTGTCGGTTGTGAAATCATATATTGTAGATAAACGGGATTTGTAATCATAATTTAAAAAATGCAAAACATTTACCTATCTTGAGTTTGCCTTGATGTGTCATCCTGAGGAGATACGACGAAGAATCCAGAGATTCTTCCTTGCGTCAGAATGACGTTCCTGCATAATGAATTTATAAAATAAAAAATGAGCAAACATATGGTAGAAGACATAATAATTCGGGACAAAAAAGATCTTGAGCAGAAGAAGCAGAAAATTGCTGAAGGCGGCAGAGATAAGCTTCATGTGGTTTCGGATTTTGATCGGACGCTGACAAAGGCGTACGTGGATGGCAAAAAGATCCCTTCATTAATTTCGATTTTGAGAGATGAGAATTATTTAACGGCGGATTATCCAGGAAAAGCGCATGCCCTCTTTAACCGATACCATCCGATTGAGATTGATCCGGAAATTTCTATGAGCGAGAAGAAGAAAATGATGCATGAGTGGTGGACGTGCCACTTCCGGCTGTTGATAGAGTCCGGCCTAAACAAGAAGGATATTGAGCAAGCAATCCGGTCAACCAATATTCAACTTCGGGAAGGCGCCGATGATTTCCTGAAATTTTTAAACAGAAAAAACATTCCCCTGGTTATCCTTTCGTCCAATGGCCTGGGCGGTGATTCCATCCGTATGTATCTCAAAAATCATGACCTTCTTTTTGGCAATATCCATGTCATATCCAATAGCTTTAAATGGGACAAAGACGGCAGGGCGATCGGTATCGAGGAGCCGATTATCCACTCGTTAAATAAAAGTGAGGCTTCGGTCAAAAATTATCCGGTGTTTAAGATGCTTGAAGACAGAAAGAATGTCATTTTGCTGGGCGACGGGGTCGGTGATACACAGATGGTCCAAGGATTTAGAGCTGGCAATGTCATAAAAATCGGCTTTTTAAACTACGATATTGAAGAAAATTTAAACAGATTTAAAGAAGCCTTTGATGTGGTCTTGCCCGGCGACCAAAGCTTTGACTTCGTGAATGGATTATTAGGAGGAATTGCTTAGCGGTAGTTTGAGAACTGCAGGGGGATGTCGATCGAGGCGTCTGATTTCAAAAGCGACATTGTTCCTTGAAGGTCGTCTTTCGAAGAAGACGTGACGCGAATGGCATCGCCCTGGATTTGCGGTTTGACCTTCGGATATTTATCGCGGATGATCTTTGTGATTTTCTTTGCCATTTCTTTATCCATGCCCTTTTTGAATGGGATTTTTTGGCGGACTTTATCGCCGGATGCATATTCTTTAGGACTTGATTTATCTAAAATTTTAAGCGAAAGGCCCCTCTTTACCATTTTTGATTCGATGATGTCGATCATGGCATCAACCTTGTAGTCCGAATCACCGAGCAAAGACAGCCCACTTTTATTTTCGTCGAAATCAATGGAAGAGTCGGTGCCTTTGAAGTCATACCTTTGGGATATTTCCCTTTTGGTTTGATCCAAGGCGTTTGTCATCTCCATCATGTCGAAATCTGATTCAATATCAAATGAAAAATCTTTTGCCATTTCATGTCCTCCTGCTAATTTACTAATAATGCCAATCTGCGAATTCTCATAATTTGTCATTCCCGACCTGATCGGGAATCTATTTAACAATCTTAGATTCTGGCCAAGCCAGAATGACGGGAATGATTATTTGCTAAACTTTTTATCCTTCACCGCTTGGCCCTCTTTTCCAAGCGGACCCAAATCCTTGTCATTTAGAATTACCCGTGTGCTGCCACCGTTATTTGTAGACAAAACGATATTGGTCTTGGCATAGAAAACTTGGGTGGAACCAGGCAGCATTACCTTTGCGATATTGAGCTTTTCTCCATCTCGAACAATGTCAAGCGTTACAGGATGCGGACCAACTACTATCTTAACTTCTATGGGGTAGAGTGTTCTGTCGACAACAGCAGCAGTGTTTGACAGATTTGCCATAATTTTTCTCTCAACTACCGTTTCCTTGTCCATTTTATTCTTTGCCGCTATATCCAAAATGTTAACACCATTTTGCAGGCTCACTCTTTCTTTAAATACCCCGTTATCGTCAGTGCCTATTTTAACATCGTTAATGTAAACATCCGCCTCCCTGTCAGTCTGTCCTTCCACATAAACATAATCATTGGAAACAGTTATATTGTCGTTGGGAGACTTAAGACTTAGGACGGGGGGCGCTGTTAGAATTTTTATCTGCCAAGCGATGAAAAACAAAATAGCAAAAACAGCCACACTAGATCCGAGGAGCAAGAGCTTTTTAGGTGTAATCACAAGCCTTGGTGTTTTTAAGGCGGTCTTTGTGTTTGCGTGTTTGCCTTTTGCCCCCTTCATTCTTTTCTCGAGTCCGCGCTCTTTGTTGTAAAGAGCTAGTATCTTCTTTGGATTCAGTCCCAAAAAGGAGGCATAATTTTGGATAAATCCTTTTGTATAAACATCAGGGGGCAACTTGGAGTAGTTACCGGACTCAATGCTTTTTAGGTGTCTGGCAGGTATTTTGGTAGCGCGTTCAGCATCTTTAATGTCAATATGGAGAGAATTTCGCTTTTTGGCGAGCTTTTCTCCAAGCGCCTCTCTC
>JAJYFH010000073.1 GCA_021791015.1 bacterium
AATAATTATTTCCCGACATGATTTTTCCCCGATGAATTAATTGGTAGATGCGGCTATCGGTTCGAAAGGAGAGCGAAAAACTGAGCGAGCTTTTGGAAATATGACTTCCGGAATCGGCTTGTTGTCATTTTTCAAATTTGAGCAAAGTTTTGAGCGACACCTTGAGAACCCGCTTAAGCCGCGATTTTTGCTTCACTTTTTCTAAAAAAGTGAAAAAAGAATTATGCAGAAATAGCCGCACTGAACCCAACAGATGAGACTCAAAACAAAAAAATCCTCCTGAGTTGAGAATTTTTCTGACATTGAGTTTTTTATTTGAAGCCTGATATTTGATTGAAAATTGTGATTTGAAAATTGAAAATTACTAACTTTGGCCTTCTTCTGTGCCCTTTTCTTCCTCGGCCTGCTCCTTGCCTGTCTTATCTTCTTTGTTTTTCTCGGCCAGCTCGCCTTCTCGCGCCTTGCCTTTTTCGATATCTTCCGCCGATTCTTCCAGGCCTTCTGAAACTTCTTCAACCGAGTCTTTTTGCTCATCTTCGGCAGAAGGCTCATCTTTTTCGTCTGATGCGGCTTCCTTTTCTTCTTCCTTTTCCAAATCTTCTATGCTCTCGGTGTCAGCCTGGCTCATCACATCTTCCGAAACCACAACCGGCTCTTCCTCATTTACTTCTTCTTCGATTTCTGCCTTATCCGCAGGAGAAAGATCTTCTTCCTTTACATTAACCGCTAAAGCGTCAAACTGCTTTTCTTTCAGTTTTGCGGACTTGCCGGTTAAATTTCGAAGGTATCCGATGTTGGCCCTTCGAACCTTTGCCCTTTTGGTGACGATAATTTTCTCAATCAGCGGAGAATGAAGTAAAAATCTTCTCTCGACACCAATGCCATATGACATTTTCCTGACGGTTATGGTAGCTCCTATGCCGCTTCCGCCCTGCCTCTTTATAACCACACCTTCAAAAACCTGCACTCTTTCCTTGTTGCCTTCTCTGATTTTTGTGTAGACGCGAACGGTATCTCCGGATTTGACATCCGGGATCTTTTTCATATGTTTTGAGTTGAAATCTTTAATTCTATCCATTTTGGCATTTTAAAAAATCGCCTTGGCGACTTAAATATTCTATAAAATTTTTCTAAAAAAGTCAATCGATAATTCTCTAGAGAGAATGTTAAAATTATTTTTTGGGTGTCATTCTGGCTTGTCCAGAATCAATAATGCTCTTAAAACCTTTAGATTCTGGTCTCCTATCGTCGCCAGAATGACAACTCTAGCTAGTTTTGCAACGATCTCAATTCCATTAAACGGAAAAAGCGGAGATTATGCTTCTTAAACTTCCAAATGAAATTTCAAAAACATAACTCCGCCACAATGGTGGTCCGGACCGGATGAAAATCGTCCGGACCACCCGCGAAAACTGTGGCTATGCCACTTATGCCACTTTGGATACCTTGGGTTCAGGGTCCTTGAGGTCGATGAGATCGAAGAAAGGACCACCTGGGATCCAGCTCACCTGAAGCGCCACTTCATCACCGGGGATAGGAACGAAGTGGGGATGCCGTCCCAACAGGAGACACTCATCATCATAAGGGATGTGAAGCCCCGCGCAATCAGCGGCGCAGTCCCGCCGAAACGGGCAGGTTTCTCCGGTATCTGGGGAAACGATGGTAAAACAGTCCCCCAAAGAAACAGACTCGATCTCCGGCATGGGCTCAGATTCTTCCGACATCTCCAGCAGGCTTAGGAACTCACCGAGAGAAATAACAGTCAGCTCACCTTCGATCGGCTCATTATCACCAAGGCAGTCCACTCCTGAAAATCCCCAGTCAGAAACATGCCCTTCGAGCCCCAGGCTCGATAAGCCTGAGCACTCCCGAATTGACGCCGGCAAGCTGCCATAGGGCGGCGTACTTTCCTCGCAACAGCGTCTTACCGCACAATCCAGTTCGTTTGTCGCCATCGACCCTTTGCACCCTTTGCTTGATATGCAATTATAACAATTTAGAGCCAATGTTGCCTCCTTCTCGGTTTAGGCCTCTCCTCTCCGGAGAAGCCTTTGTTTGATCTTCCTGTTATTGCCCCAAACCTGCCTGGCTCTTCTCCTTCGCCTGGCTCTCCTGCCGGCAAAGCTTGTCCTGCGGCTTGCCATATGCGCCTCCTTTGTAGCTAGCGTTTTATTCCTATCGGACTTTCAGGCGCCAATTCCTAAAAGCCCGATGGGAAATGCTTCAAGGTGCAAAAAATTTAAAAAATTTTAAGATAAAATAATAACACAAAAATCTAAAAAACACAATATTTTTAAATGCGCGACATGAACCCCTCATATTTTTGCGGTTCCGACAACTTCCCATTAAAAAGGTTCGATAAAACCTCGCCTTGGCTAGATTCCCGCCTACGCAGGAATGACGGAACTGAGGATAGGTTTTTGACCGTTAGTTTTATGATCAGGAGAGGATTTTAACAATCTCTTTTTCCAACTCTTTGGAAAAATCCGACCCCGTAGGCATTTTTACTTTCTTCTTCTGGTCCTGTATCTCTAAGTGAATTATCACGTCATTTTTGCCGGGATTGTCTTGAAGCGCCTTTTTAAGTTCGCCTAGACTTTCCGCGCCCGTTCTCTTTGGAACGAAAATATTAATTTCGTTTCCGCTAAACTCGACCAAATTTCCTAAATTTTTATCATAAATTGCCCCTCCGCCCCCTATTTCCGCAATATCCTGAACGGTGTCTACCAGTATCTTTGCCTCGCCATCCTTGGTATTTACCTTGCCGGTCACAATGATGAGTTTTCCCACCTCAAAGAACCGGCTGTAAGACGACAAGACCTTCGGGAAAACGACCAGCTCCCCGCTTCCTGACTTGTCCTCTACTCTGACAAAAAGCATGTTTTCCTTATTCCTCGTTAAAATCTTCTGGACCGCCGCCACTACGCAAGCTACCTTGACTTCCTTGTGCGAATCGGATTTCAAGGCGGATAATTTCGCGTAACCGGCCGCCTCTATTTGCTTTTGGTACTCGTCGATAGGATGTTCGGATATGTAGATGCCGAGAAGCTCCTTTTCCCATGCCAGTTTTTCTTTGGAATTAGTTTCAAATGCCGGTTTGGCAAGCTTTAAAGGCGGCATCTCGATACCTTTGCCGCCAAAAAGGTCTACTTGGCCGTTTTGCTCATGCCTTTGGGACTTGGAAGCAAACTCGAGTATCTTCTCCAAATTGAAAAGAAGTGTGCCCCTCTCGCCGAAATCATCCATTGCGCCGGACTTTATCAAGGCCTCCATTACCTTTTTGTTAATCTCGCGCGAGTCTACCCTTTTGGCAAAATCTTCGATAGATTTAAATTTGCCGCCTTTTTCTCGTGAATCCAAAATAGCCTCGATGATGCCGGTACCGACATTTTTAACGGCTCTTAGCCCGAAACGAATCTGATTTGTGCCCTTTATGACGCCGAACTCCAGAAACGATTCGTTGACGCTTGGC
>JAJYFH010000074.1 GCA_021791015.1 bacterium
CCTTAGTTAGCAGATGCTTCACAAAGAGAAGATACCTTCTCGATGAGAGCAACATCATACCAGAAAAACAGCAGTTTACTGATAGCAACGATAACCTTGAGAGAAAAGCTCCTGTCTGGCTCAGAAAGCTCAATACATATCCATTGGCCATGCCTCGTAAATTCCCTAACGGGCAGGCGTTTAACGGCGATTTTCAGGTTCAGTTCAAGAATGTCGATTTTTTCCCGATCCAAGGCCCTGGAATTCACCATAATAACTGTGGAACAAGGCATTTCTATGTCGATCAGAGATACCGGCACATTACCTCCTAAGTTGCGCGTATTAAAACTCTAAACCTCTCCTGCAGTTTTTAAAACGTAAGTACATTATATCATAAAAATTTAGAGCCGTTTAATTATACCTAAACGAAATTGGGCGGCCCCGAAGAAAGGGACCGCCCTGGCGCGACTAGGGGAGATTGAATGTTTCTTTCCCAATGCGCCGATTGGGAAACTTTGAAAACTTTTTTGGGCGGGCTCCCTCAACGAGGGAACCCGCCTTGCCACGGGTGGCGTCTTCCCCGCCTTGCCAAACGGGGAAGCTTCGGATCAATGAGAGATGTGCACCACGCTGGGGCTGGCGGGTGCAGCACTCGGTGAATCACTGAACGATGGAAAATACCGCCCAACCAATACACCGAATATAACCGCGAACACCAGCACCGTTACGGCAAAAGCTGCCAGTCTGCCGCCTGAAGGTTGGTAGTCATTCTCCTCATTCATACGAGCTCCTTTACCGTCGCTTCTTCAAACGAAAAGGCATTGTAGGCTTTATCTGCTATGCCGATTGCCTTTTCGAGAAGAATCTTGTCGGTTCCTTCGATTAAAACGTGCCGCCGCG
Source organism: bacterium (assembly GCA_021791015.1). GTDB lineage: Bacteria > Patescibacteriota > CPR2 > UBA1875 > JAJYID01 > JAJYQQ01. The sequence continues at coordinate 880 of JAJYFH010000074.1, forward strand.
CACCGTCGATGAAGTCGAAGACCAGGACGATTATGCCGCCTTTGTTCTCCACTTCGAGTGCTCCGCGTACCATTCCGTCATCCATGGTGAAGCGCGGACGGCCGTTCTTGAATCCGCCCTCGATCAGCTCGAGACCATGATGCGTCTTACCGCCATCGTCGCTCACCTCGCGCCACAGACACGTGAACTCTTGTCGCCCATGTTCACGACAGTCGAAGAACAAGCCCCGTTTGTCCAGGAATATGCCTACCCCGTGGAACAGGTAATATCCCGGACCAAAACCTGAGCAGACCATGAGTCGCGATTTGCTCGTCAATGGCACTCCTTCGACCTCGACGTTCACCCAGAATGACGCTCCGACCTCCTCACCCAAAACTTCGTGATGAGTAAGGCCGGACTTCAAACATTCTTCTGGCATTCCATCCTCCCAATTGATACGTGCTTTGTAGAAAAAGGAAATAAGAGGCTTGCCTCTTACTCTTATTTCCCACAATCTATGCCAATTATAGCACTTTTAAGCATAAATGTAAACAAGCTAAAGCTATTTAAGTTTACTGTGCAATAAATTATAATGATCGTATGAAATATGTTGTTTGTGCAGTCGCCGGCGGCGGCGGGAAGCAGGATTTTTTTACCTATCATGTGCCTGACTTGCTTGAAAATCAGGTTAAAATCGGACACATTGTGTCTTTGCCGTTCAGAAGCAAAAAAGCCGCAGGAATAGTTTTGAATTTTACGGAAAAACCTCCGTTTCAGACCAGGGAGATTACCGGCATTTTGGAGGATATACCGCTTCCATGGCATTTGGTGCAGATTGTGCCGTGGATGCGCGACCGCTACGCTTCACCCGTTTCCGAGATTGCAAAAACCCTGCTGCCGACAGGCGCGCTTAAAAAAAGAAGGGCTACTACTCCCCAGAAGCTCCACCGGCAGATACGCAAAAGGCCTGAGCTCACAAAAAATCAGGCAAAAATCGCTAAGTCTATTCTGGAAAATCGAGATAAGCCGCATCTCATTTTCGGAGTAACCGGGTCCGGCAAAACCGAAGTATATCTTGATGTTTTGGAAGAAGTTGCATCATCCGGAAAGCAAGCTGTCATATTGGTGCCCGAGGTTGCCCTGACGCCTCAAACCGTCACCAGATTTGAAGAGAGATTTCCCGGCAAAGTGGCGCTCTACCATAGTTATCTAAAGGAAACAGAACGGGCAGAGGTCTGGAAAAACATCCTGACAGGCAAAAAAAGCATAGTGATTGGTTCAAGAAGCGCGCTCTTTCTGCCGTTTAACAATTTGGGGTTAATTGTGATAGACGAGGAACATGAGACAAGCTACAAACAAGACAAAAACCCAAGATATTTAACCCGTGAAGTCGCTGAAGAATTTTCCAAGCTCACGAAAAGCAATTTGATTTTAGGAAGCGCCACTCCGTCACTTGAAGCATTTTTTTATGCAAAGTCGGGGCGATACAGCCTTCATGTTTTGAATGAAAGGTATGTCCAGGACAAGATGCCGAAAACAGAAATCGTCAACATGTCCGAAGAATTTCACTACGGCAATAGGTCTGTTCTGTCGAGAAAGCTTCAAGCCGAGATAAAAAAGGTGCTTGAGAACAAAAGACAGGCGGTGCTTTTTATAAATCGCCGGGGATTTTCGACGTTTGTCTCCTGCCGCGATTGCGGATACGTGGTAAACTGCCCAAACTGCGATATTCCTTTGGTCTATCATGACACAAGAGGGCAAAATGGCTTGTTTTGCCATCATTGCGAATACAAAACCACCGTCCCGACAGTCTGCCCAAAATGTTCATCGCACGCCATAAAATACTTCGGCAAAGGAACCCAAAAGATTGAAAAGGAAATAAAGGAGCTATTCCCGGGAGCAAGAGTGAAGAGAATGGATGCCGACTCTGTGAGGCGCGACCACAAAAATATCTATGAGGAGTTTAAAAATAAAGATTTTGACATTTTGGTCGGCACCCAAATGATAGCAAAGGGATGGGATCTCCCGGATGTCGATCTGGTTGGAATAATCAGCGCTGACAATATGCTAAATCTCCCTGATTTTCGCGCCTCCGAACATGCCTTTAGTTTGGTAACGCAAGTGTCGGGAAGGACCGGCAGAGGCGCAAACAGAGGCAAGACAATTCTGCAAACTTACGACCCCGAAAACCCGGTGCTCAAAATGGCTTCCAGGCACGATTATCCGGCTTTTTACGAGTATGAAATACCAAGGAGAAAGGAGCTTTTCTACCCGCCGTTTTCTCGCTTGATACACCTGTCCTATGCGCACAAAGATAATGCGCGCGCAGAGTCCGAGGCAAAGTCTTTGAGCAAAATTATTGCCCAGAAAATTATAGAGGATGATAAAGGAATCATTTTGGTCGGTCCATCCCCTGCTTTCTTACCAAAAATAAACAATTTATATCGTTGGCAGATTTTATTGAAAATATCGCCGGACAAAAATCTTGCTGATATTGTAGAAAAAGTGGTACAATATATTCCAAAAGACTGGAAAATAGACATTAACCCCATGGGCGTAACCTA
>JAJYFH010000075.1 GCA_021791015.1 bacterium
GGCGCGGAGCACGTAAATGTACAGCCCCATTCGGGCGCGCCGGCAAATATGATAGCATACAGCGCAGTCCTAGAACCCGGCGATAAAGTTTTGGGCATGGACTTGTCGCACGGCGGGCACTTAACCCACGGCCATCCAGTTACACTATCTGCTCAGGTTTATAACTTCGTAAGATACAAAACAGATAAAACAGGCAAGATTGACTATCAGGCACTCGAAAAAATGGCTATAAAAGAAAAACCCAAAATGATCCTTGCGGGGTTTTCAGCCTATACGAGGCAGCTTGATTATGAAAAGTTTGCCGAGATCGCAAAAAAGGTTGGCGCTATCTCCATGATTGATATCGCACACATTGCAGGATTGATTGCCGGGAAAGCCATTCCAAACCCGACGCCCCATTTCGATATTGTTACCACCACAACCCACAAGACGCTCCGAGGCCCAAGAGGTGGAATGGTTATGTGCAAGGAAAAGTATGCCAAAGCCATAGATAAAGCCACATTTCCGGGATTTCAGGGCGGACCGCATATGAACAATGTTGCCGCAAAGGCGGTGGCTTTCGGTGAGGCACTGCGGCCTGAGTTTAAGGAATATGCCAAACAAGTCATAAGAAATGCAAAAATACTCGAGAGGGAGCTCGCGAGCCATGGCTTCAAACTAATGTTTGGAGGGACCGATAATCATATGGTTTTGGTAGATGTGTATGGCTCAAAGGGTGTGACCGGGAAAGAAGCCGAGGAAGCGTTAGACAAGATAGGAATTACGATAAACAAAAATGTAATACCGGACGATCCAAGATCTCCCCTTGATCCAAGCGGCGTCAGGATAGGCGTTCCTGCCATCACTACAAGAGGCATGAAAGAGGATGAAGTCAGAATAATCGCAGAGCAAATCAATATGGTTCTTAGTGACATTGGGAATGAAAAGGTATATTCAGCAGCGAAAGAAGCGATAGCTGCACTTTGTGAAAAATATCCAATGCCAGGCATTCGGGAAGTCGCAAGCGTAAAATAATTGTTGACGGTTTCATATAATTTTGCTAACATATTATCCAGCCAAAGACAGTAGCCGCGAAAGCTTAATTTGCTACCGAGGTAAAGTTCAGATGTTTTTTATTCGTCTTTGGTTTGTCCAAAGATTTTTTATTGTCCACCAATATACAAATAATACTAATCTACGAATAAGATTAAGAAGTCAGTCATATCATCGAAACTAAGTTGGTAGATTGGTACAATTAGTAAATTGGAGCGGAATATGGCAATAACAAGAAAGAAAAAAGAAGATTTAGTCGAAGAGTTTGCCGAAAGGTTAAGGGAGTCGAAGGCAGCGGTATTTACAGATTACAGAGGCTTGACTGTTGAGGAGATCAACGAAGTTAGAAATAGGCTTCGCGATCAGGGAATAGAGTTTAAAGTTATAAAAAATACCCTATTTGGCTTAGCCGTAAAAGAAGCTAACCTTGATGTAAACCCAGACGATTTGGCTGGCCACCCGGTTGCGGTAGCTTTCGGCTACGAAGATGAGGTTGCTCCGGCAAAAGTGGTTTTCAACTTTGCAAAGGATCATGAGGCGCTAGAGATTGTCGGCGGTATTCTGGAAGGGAAAAACATCGATGCCGCAAGTGTGAAAAACTTGGCGCAGATGCCATCCAGAGAAGAATTGATTGCAAAGATGATAGGATCCATGAACGCCCCTGTTTCAAACTTTGTCGGCGTAATGCACGCAAACCTTAGGAATGTCGTTGGAGTTTTAAATGCAATTAAAGAGTCTAAGGAGAATTAGTTGTGTACAGTCCTTGTCATTCCGGACTATTCCTTAAAAATATAATCAGTTGATCCGGAATCCAGTATTATCTATATAGATTCTGAATCAAGTTCAGAATGACAGACCAAGAATTAGTAAATTAGTATTATAAGTAATTAAAAGGAGAAATAAAATGGCAGAAGAAGAAGCAAAAAAAGATGATCAAACAACTTCTGAAGAAGAGGTGAAGGAAGAAACTGCTGCAGAGGAAGCAGCAGAAGAAGCTCCGAAAGAGGAGCCAAGAGCCGATGAGAAGCCGGCCGAAGAGCCAAAAAAAGAAGAGGTTAAAGAGGAGCCGAAGAAAGACGTTGAGGTTCCCAAAAAGTTCAAAGATCTCGTCAAAACCATCGAGGAAATGAGCGTGCTTGAAATGGCAGAACTCGTAAAGGTTCTCGAGGAAAAATTCGGCGTATCCGCAGCCGCTCCCGTAGCAGTTGCAGCTGCCCCGGCAGCAGGCGGTGCCGCAGCTGAGGAAGCAGAAGAAAAGTCAGCCTACACTGTAGTTTTGACCGCTGCAGGATCTAACAAAATCGGCGCTATCAAGGCAGTTCGAGAGATTAATCAAGAACTTGGTTTAAAGGAAGCGAAAGACTTGGTAGATAGTGCTCCCAAAACAGTTGCTGAAAACCTCAAGCCGGAAGATGCAAATGCAGCCAAGGAAAAACTAGAGGCAGCAGGCGCAACGGTTGAATTGAAGTAATTAGATTGTCATTCTGGCTTGACCAGAAGCTAATTCAAAAAGAGAGTCAAACCAGGCTCTCTTTTTGAATTAGTCTAAAGAAGTCTCTCAAGTAACCGCCACCTGAAATTAAAACCAGAAAGAAACCGGGAATAAATACCACAAGAAAAAGTTCAGGGAAGGCAAAATAATATATAACCGCGACCATTTGGAATGCGCTTCCAAACTTCCCAAGCCAACTAGGCTTGGCGGAACCAGTTATTTGATTAATTTTAAAACTCGCAAAAGCAACGACCAATATCCTTAGAATTAATATAATAATCATTCCTTTAATGAGCATGCTGGCTGGCTGGAAAAAAATAAGATAGGAGTAAGCTATAAGCAGGGTGACGCCATCAATGATATGGTCTGCATATTGCCCAAAATTTGATTCAGCTCCCAGCTTTCTAGCTAGCCAGCCATCAAATATGTCTGTCAAAAACCAAAGAGAAAGAAGAAAAAATGCCATCGTATTTTTTAAATTAGCCAAATAAAGACCGGCCAACAACAACGGAATTCTGGATATGGTTATAAGATTAGGTATGTTCTTTCTTATGCTCATCGTTATTTTAGATTATAATACATGTGTATGGAATATCCGAAAAACATTTACGTTGCGAGCGTTGATCCGATGCATTATTCGCATTTAAATACATTGGAGTCAGCCGAACAACAACTCGATGAAAAAGTTGCTTTGGTGATTTGCCAAAATGAGTTGAAAACAGGCAACCTTTTTACCCTGCATGAACGCAAGGAGATTGCGAGGATTTATTTGCCGAATGAGAAAATCTATATAGCCAAAAACTATAGAGAAGTTCGCCTTTTTCTGTATAATGCTCGCAGAATAGTACGGGGCATAAGAAATCAGAATGATATTGAATACA
>JAJYFH010000076.1 GCA_021791015.1 bacterium
TCGACCATTTTACATGATGGGAACCGTAGGTCAAGCATGAGAGAGATGCGGGAATCGTAGGAATCGCGGGAAATGTTGAAGGTGCAAAAACAAAAAAGGACACACCTTGCAAAATGCGAAAGCAAAGAATGTCCTTGTTCCTACAAATAAAACAAGTGAAGCGGTAAAACAGCTAAAAATTTATTGCAAGCTTCTTTCGTTACAGCTTCTTTAGATATTTGCGGATTGCAACTGAGCTAGATGCGACACCTATCGTGATGCCGGCTGCGAGCTGCAGGAAGAGCAACGGTCCAATATTCTGCATTAAAAAGCCAAAGACTTCGTTTCCGGTGTTTCCCCCGCCGAAGTAAGCGTTAAAGGAGACTGCGAGAAGCCTTAAGATTATAGAGATAACCACAAGTGAAAGGATTGTTCCGAAAATGCCGTATAGTATGCCTTCTATTAAGAAGGGCCATTTGATAAACCAAGGGTTGGCTCCGACAAGCTTCATGATCTCTATCTCGCTTCTATGGGTGTAGATAGCTGTTCGGATAGTGTTGAAAATAATGATAAGCGAAGTCAGAATGAAAGCGGCTGCCAGTCCCCAGCCAACCTTCTTTATGAACTCAGTTGCCTTGAAAAGACGATCGATAACCTGCTTGTTATCCTGGTAGCTCACTTTGCTGACAGCGTCCTTGTATGGCGGTTTTTCAAACATTGGCATAAGCGAGGCTAGTTTGCTTGGATCGTACGTTTTGATTTCCAAGCTTGCCGGCAATGGATTACCGCTTTGGTCCAGCGAATCCTTCAGCTGAGGATTATTTGCAAATGTGGCGTCGTATCTCTGCTTCGCCTGATCTTTGGTGATGTAGTTTACCTGTTTCACATCCGGATTTTCCGATAATGTCTTTTGCATATCGAAAATTGTCTTGCTGGTCGCGCTGTCATTTAAGTAGACGCTAATGTCGATTTTATCTTGTATGGTTTGGATTCCCTGCGTCAAAACGATATTCAAAATTAAAAAGACAGAGATGGTTATAAGGGTGAGCGTCATTATAATAGTAGACGCGACTGACAGCCATCCGTTTCGCAGGAAATTTACAAAGCCGGTTTTTGCTAATCTGTAAAATGTAGTAAACATTATTGTAGTGCGTACCTCCCGACCTCTTGGTCTTTAATGATCTTGCCGTTTTTCAGGGTTATAACTCTCTTTTTCAATGCATTTACTATTTCTTTGTTGTGTGTCGTCAGTATTACCGTAGTGCCGTACTCGTTAACCTTTAGGAGCAGGTCTATAATTTCCCACGCATTTTTGGGGTCCAGGTTTCCTGTCGGCTCGTCGGCAATCAGGATTTTTGGATCGTGAACTAGGGCCCTTGCGATAGCCACTCTTTGCATTTCCCCGCCGGAAAGCTCCCTTGGAAAGCTTTTTGATTTTCCCTCCAACCCTACCATCTTTAAAACTTGCGGTACGCGGGAACGAATTGTCTTCCCGCTGATTCCTGCCACTTCTAAGGCGTACGCGATATTTTCATAAATAGTTTTTCTGGGCAAAAGTTTAAAGTCTTGGAAAACAACGCCTATTTTCCTTCTAAGGTATGGGATGTCTCTTTTTTTCAATTTAGAATAATCGATTCCCCCGATACTGATAGTTCCGGATGTAGGAGTTTTCTCGTGTGTTATCAGTTTAGTAAGAGTTGACTTGCCTGCGCCCGAAAGTCCGACAAATATTACAAATTCCTTTGGTTTTATGTGAACACTGATGTTGTCCAGAGCTTTTTTCTTGCTTTTGTCGTAAGACTTGTTCACATCTTTTAGATATATCATAGATTCCTTCTTATAGTTTTTAGCGGGTTTTGCAACTGCTTTTGAATAGCTTTAACTTGGCATGCATGCTGTTCAATTCCCAATCTTCAATTTCTAATTCTCAGTCAATATTTAATGCTTAAATTTTCAAATTTTGATTGTAAAATGGTTCTTGATCTTGGGAATTTCTAACAACAACTACCTTATCAAAGTTTCTATTTGCCTGCAATACTATCTTTTAAATAACTCTCGATAAACTCATCGATATTGCCGTTTAGGACGCGGTTTGTGTCTGATGTTTCAGTCGCGGTCCTATGATCTTTAACCATGTTGTATGGATGGAGAACATAGGATCTGATCTGATTCCCCCATTCTGCGGAGATTGCCTCGCCGCGAATTTCGGAGATTTCTTTCCTTGCCTTTTTTTCTTCGAACAGTCTTAGCCGGGAAGAAAGGACCTTGAGCGCAGCGTTTTTGTTTTGCAGCTGGCTTCTTTCTTTTTGTGAAGTAGCGCTTAAGCCGGTTGGGATATGAGTTATACGCACCGCCGAATCTGTTGTGTTGACGCTTTGTCCGCCGTGGCCCGAAGCTCTGTATGTCTCAATTTTCAAATCTTTTTCATCGATCTCACTTGATTCCGTTTCGATCTCAGGAATGACATCTACGAGCGCAAATGAAGTATGCCTTGCCTTGTCGGCGTCATATGGCGAGATTCTAACCAGGCGGTGAACGCCCGCCTCACTGCGTAAATATCCATATGCGTACATGCCATTCACTTCGACTGTCACGCTTTTTATACCGGCTTCATCTCCCGAAGATATTGACATGATGGAAGCCTTGTAACCTTGCTTCTCGGCGAACTTCAGATACATTTTTAGAAGCATTTCCGCCCAGTCTTGCGCATCAACTCCGCCGGATCCGGCATAAACTGACAGAATTGCGCTGCTTTTGTCGTATTCACCTGAAAAGAGCATGGTAAACTCAGCCTTGTCCAGTTCTGTCTCGATAGTCTCAAGCCCTTTTTCAATATCGTTTACCATTGTATGATCTGAATCTGATGTGATCTCAATTATTTCAAGAATATCCCGGGTTCTGGTTTCTAAGTCCTCCCAAGAGGCAACTTGTTTTCTAAGATCAGCGATTTCTGACATCTTTCTGCTAGCCTTTTCGGAATCATTCCAAAATCCTTCTTCGGCAGACTCTTTTTCGAGGTCAGCTGCCTGACTTTTTAAATCAGCGATTTTTAGGATTTTCTTAGCTTCCTCTATTCTTGCCAGCAGGCCACTTGCTTTTTCCTTATATTCTTTCATAGGTTCAATTATACAGGGATTGTTTTGCCTGCACAACGGAGGATTATTGCAGGTTTCAAAATAGTAGTCAAGCGTGAGGAGAACCGAATTTAAAAATCTGTATACATATTTTACTGAATCTTCTTTTTTCACTTTTTTAGAAAAAGTGAAGCAAAAATCGCGGCTTAAGCGGGTTCTCAAGGTGTCGCTCAAAACTTTGCTCAAATTTGAAAAATGACAACAAGCCGATTCCGGAAGT
>JAJYFH010000011.1 GCA_021791015.1 bacterium
ATAACCCATTACTGCATCTGCCATATGTATCACCTCCTTCCCATAAAATTTTTGCTTAACACAATAATGCTAAAATGAAGCATAAAAATATCTTTGTCAAGAACAAATTGTGGATAAAACAAAGCCAGTTTGCCTAAGCGAACTAATAATTAGCGCAATGCGAGCACAAAAAGGCTTTTCTAAGCACAAAACTAATTTTGCTTTTTTGTATCGAGGTAAATGCTGTAAATGGCAATTGCGCCCTCAGCGGCGGCTGTAATTACCTGGCGAAGCTTGAAGCCGTTTTGAGTAATATCGCCGGCAGCCCAGATGCCTTTTGAGCCAGTTTTTAGCTCGCTATCGACTGTGACATAGCCCCTGTTGTCAGTATGCAAATTTAAGTCTGCGATCAACGCCTTGTTTGGGGTTGAGCCGATTTCTATAAATACTCCGTCGAGTCCGATTATCCTGCCGGTATCCAAAACCACTTTTTCAACCCTATTTTCACCTTGGATTTCCGTGATGTTTGCACTATAAACGGATTCTATGTTTTTTTGCGCCTTGAGCTTCTCTACCCATGCGGGCTCGGCCTTTAGCTCTTCGCCGCGATAAATCAAATAAACTTTTTTGCAAAGCTCTGCCATGTAAAGGGCGCTCGTTACAGCCGCGTTGCCGCCGCCGACTACCGCAACTGTTTTATTTTTGAAAAACGGTCCGTCACATGTGGCACAGTATGAGACACCTTTGCCAAGAAACTCATCCTCACCTTTTATATTTAGTTTGGTTCTATCGGCGCCCATAGCGAGCAGTATTCGTTTTGCTTCATACTTCTTGTTTCCGTGCAAAATAAAATGGCCATCTTTTTTCTCAATTTTTTTAATGGAATCAGCTGTGATTTCCGCTCCGAGTTTTTTTGCATGATCTTCCATTCTTTTGCCAAGCTCTATGCCGGTTATGCCCTCGATACCAGGGTAATTTTCAACCTGGTGGGCTTGAGTGACCATTCCGCCGGGAATAGCGCCGATTACCAGAAAATCCATCTTATATCTTGCAGCGTAAATTGCGGCTGATAGACCGGCCGGTCCGGTGCCTAATATGATTAAATCGTACATTTGTCGCTCCCTTTTGATTACTGTTTTTACTGAGTTATTATACATTTTGAGATCTAAGTTGGCAATGTATGCTTTACTATTCTTTGTTTACATTGAACTTCAAATATTCATTTTTACCGCTGTTGCTTTAATCAACATGTGCTGGCAGCCACCCTTTTTAATTGGTTTTTGACATTAAGCCGTTTTCGAAGAATGTTCTAGTACGGAGCATACGAACTTTTTTCGCTCTGCGAAGTTGGGAATTTGTTCCTCCAAAATCCTAACTAAAAATCGTCCTATTGTATATTCGTTTTTCAACGATTCCTTAAAATTCTTTTCAAATCCATCATTGGTAAATTCACTTTGAAGGTGGGCAATTATTTCCTTGACCTTAAATTTGTTATTTGATGTGTGTTCCCCTCTTGTGAAAATATAAAAGTTTTTCGAATCATGAGTCACAAAGCGTATATTATCCAAAACTCTTGCTTCAATCAAATTTGACTTAGCGACTGTATCAATACCTTGGCACAAGGACTTCAAATCGCTTTCTTTGATCTTGTAGTTTTGAAAGTATTTAGTTTCATCAAAATTTTTTGCTACGATTTTATGTATTGTCTTCTTTATTGTTTAACCCTCCCTTCCCTGTATTTATTTTCAAGGAATTTAGTAAAGGCTATCATTTCCGTCTGTTTTGCCGGCATTGATTGATTCAGCTCTCTTCTTGTAGAGTTGTCTTCCATATCGATTTTGGGATCGAATGCAAACTGTAATCTGGTATCTTTAATAATTAGTCTGTTTGTATCTTCAACCTTTCTTTTTTTATAAAACTCTTTAAGAAGTGCTCTAACCTTTTTAGCTATTTTCTTATTTCTTTTTGTCCATTCTATATATTCTTCTGTTTCCCCATTTTTTGAAGCTTCTTTAATTGCCTTAAGCCAAAGATCCAGAGGTTCGCCTGTTTTTAATTTTCCAAAGTCTAGATTATTTTTCTTAGCGTAATAATGAAGTATTTTGTTTTGATTTTTAAACTGTTCTTCGGGCTGGTCTGGGTCTTCAGTATCTACCCATGGCCATGGAATACCATAGTCGGTGTGACCCTCGCAGGAGGCAGTGGTTGTAATACCCATTGCCTTCAAGAAAACAATGGTCTCCTTAATGCCAGAGTCGATTGGTTTCCCCAGCGCATCGCCAGTTTTGTCAACCTCTGCCCTAATCTGTTCAAGTTTTTTTGCTTTTTTCTTCCTGAGTACTGTCATATCTTTTTATCTATTTGTTATTTCTTTTTGTTTTGTCTGCGTAAATTCTTCTAGATACCATTAATACAAACTCACCATTTATATTTCCTCTCTTCAATTAAAAAATTGTGCGGATATTTATGATTATAAATGCTAGAAAAACTGTATTTATGCCGAGAGAGAATCGAAATCGGTTCAGATTCTTTCTATCCTTGTGCTCTTTGTTTAATCTCATCATAATGCCATCAAAGATCAAAAGTGCAAATACTATGCTGTATAGAATGAAATAAGGCACCCTTCCCGGTAGAAGCGGATTTTTCAGGTTAAAGCTTGGGGAGACTGATTTTGTTCCGGCAACAAGCTGTGGGCTTGAGGTAGTCGCTATCGAAGGCTCGCCAAAAAGCTGTACTGCCAGTGTCACCTCATGGCCGTTTATTTTACCATTGCCGACAGCCACTCCCGTATCTGTAAAATCCTTGTCCAAAATGTTTCTTTTGTGGCTGGGGCTTGCCATCCAGGCGCTAATCATGACTGTAGAGTTTGAAAATCCTTTTGCCAGGTTTTCTCCGGCTGATTTGTAGTTATATCCGGCATTGTCGATAAATGTCCAGGCCTTTTCGCCTGTTGGTGAAGTGTGGTCCCAATAATTTTTTGCAAGCATATCCTGGAGTTTTGATTTCGCGGCCATATCAAGCAGGTTGTTTTCTTTTAGCGCACTTTCATTATTTATTTCTCTTTGCTTGTTGATACCGGAAAATATTTGTTTTTGCATTTGTAAAGGGTTTGAAGTTGTTGGTGAAATGTATGTTATGCCAAAAGCTGCTTGTGACAAAATTAAACTTAAGGAATAGACTGAAAGCATAAAGTGCCGAAATGCATGCGGTCTGTGAGAATTTTTCCTGCTCGGAATGAAGAGTTTATGCAAGTAATCTAGAAAGTTGGCTTTTTGTTTTTTATTCACACAAAAATTATAGCATAAAGAACAAAAAGCGCTCCAATGAACGCTTTTTGTTTGGGGGTGATTGAGAGTTATTTTTGATAGAGTCTGTAAGGATACACAACAATAATATTTTATCCACAGCTTCTATTGTTCCATCCCCTCTCAAAAAGGAACTTGATAGAAATTGTATTTGAAACAAAAACGTCTGTCAATTCCCTTTGTTGTGGATAAGATGTGTATAATCTAATTATCAAACATCAAGTCTCAATGTTCAGGCGCATTCCAGGCAATAATTTTTTAATGTTTTGAGTTTAAAATTTTGGGATTGGTTGATCATTGGGATGTTTGAGAACTTGATCATTTTAGTTTCTTAGCAAATGCTAAGAAATTCTTCTGCCACTTCGTTTACCGGTCCGGCGCCGATAGTCAGGACAATATCATTTTCTTTGGTGGTTTCCTTTAGTTCTTTTACAGCATCGCTAAACTTCGGGATGTATTTTGCAGATTTACCATTCTTCTTTAGGAGTCTGGCCAGAGTTTCTCCTGATACTGATTCCATATCTTCTTTGGTGTCGCGAACCGCATAAATTCGGGGAATTATAATTTCGTCGGCTTCTTTCAGGGCGCTTGCGAAGTCATTTAGAAGGATCCTTGTTCTTGAGTGCTGATGCGGCTGAAAAACGCAGACTAATCTCCTTTTCGGATAAAAGCTTTTGATGGCTTGAAGAGTTGCTTGGATTTCTGTCGGATGGTGTCCGTAGTCGTCAATTACTAAAACCCCTTCCTTTTCTCCCCTGGTTTCCATTCGCCTGGCAGCTCCCGAGAAATTCTGCACGCTTTCTTTGATTGTCTTTAGCTTTATCCCGTGCTCAAGTGCCACAACCACCGCTGCTGTGATATTTAAAATCGTATGGATGCCCGGGATTTTTGTCTCAAACTCGCCTAGGTCAGTGTTGTTTTTTGTGATTTTAAACTTTTGGGTACCGTCTTCTATTTTGATGATTGAGGCTTGATAGTTTGCCTTGTTTAAGCCATATGACACCAGTCTGCCCTTAAATCCTTGTGCGATGCCCCTTACATTGTCATCATCAAAACAAGCGACAAGCAAGCTGCTCTCGTCCATATCGTTTACGAAGTCGGAAAATGCGGATTTAATGTCATCTAAGTCTTTATAGTAGTCTAAGTGATCAGCTTCAATATTTGTAATCACCGCAACCTTGGGATGAATGTTCAAAAAAGCCCTCTTGTACTCGCAGGCTTCGGCAATGAAGTATTTGCCCTTTCCGTTTTTTGCGTGGCTTCCGATATTTCGCACTTCTCCGCCAATCGCGATAGTGGGGTCCTTTTTTGCTTTCTCAAATATCTCGGCGATAAGGCTTGCCGTTGTAGTCTTGCCGTGGGTTCCCGCCACAGCTATGCCAGTCGCCCTATCCATGAGCAGTCCCAGGAGTTCACCCCTGGAAAGAATTGGCAATTTCAGTTTCATGGCCTTTATGCGCTCAGGGTTATTCTCCGGGATGGCGCCGCTAATCACAACGATATCGGTATTGTCCGGTAAATGTTTGGCCTCGTGCCCTTTATATATTTTGGCGCCGGATTTCCTTAACTTCTCCGTAATCTCGTTTGAAACTAAGTCGGAGCCTGAGATGGCGTTCCCTCTCTCGAGTAAAATTGCAGCCAATGCGCTCATACCGATACCTGCCACCCCGATAAAATGATAATGTTTCTTTTTTGTGCTCATGTAGGTTAAATTTTACCATAAAAAAGAAGAAAAAAACATTTGCCTTTTGGCGCGCAGGTTGATATTATTGATGCATACATAAGAGAAAATAAATTCTTAAAGGAGGAATTATGAGCTCGGAAAATAAAGACATAAACTCAACACTGGTAACCAATCTGCTTATTGCCTTGGTTTTGGTTGCGGTTTTTGGCTTCGGTTATCTTGCCTATCAGCACAAGGTTGACCAGGACAGCGTCAAGGCTGCCCAGAATCAATCATCAGAGCAGATCGATAGCAATAAATACCAAGCGGTATTTTTAACAAACGGCCAGGTTTACTTCGGCAAGCTTACTGATAACGGCGGTAATTATTTAAAACTAACTGACATTTACTATCTGCAATCCCAAGACCAGAAAAATGTTCAAAGTGCCGGGACAAATACGAATAGCCAATCAAACCTAACCCTAATCAAACTTGGAAAAGAGCTTCATGCGCCGGAGGATATGATGGAAATCTCAAGGCAGCAGGTTCTCTTCTGGGAAAACTTGCAGGCTAACGGCAAGGTTGTCCAAGCCATCAATGACTACAAGAAGAATAATAAATAAAAATTTGATCTGAAAAAGAACCGCCCACCGGCGGTTCTTTTTAATTAATCAGGTCAAATGATTCAAGAAATTTTTCTAAGTGGTCTAATTTTACTCCCATTCGGACAACTCCATGCTCTAAAATAATGAAACCGCGCCCCTTCCCGCTAATATTTACACCGGGAGTTGCCTTGTTCTTTTTCAATATCTCGTCGGCAAAATTATGACCCGATTCAAACATTCCATAACGGTAGAATGGGATCGCGTATTTTTTAAACCTTGTGTCTCTTGTAATTTCATTTTTGTGAAAATGGACCACATATTTTATTACTGGCAGTTTTTCTCCTCTTTTGGCTAATTCCTTTTCGTTTCTATTTACCAATATTAAAAATTCTGGTAGATCTGACGAGGGTACCCGGTTTCCGACATACGTAATCTCATTTTTCTTCTCGTCAAAACTTAATACCAGGGAAAGATCTTTTGGCTTTACATTATTCTTTTTTATTCTTGTTGCTGTCGTAAGCCAACCCTCGCTAGTTAGAAACATAAATGCTCCATCGTAAGGTGAGCGATGCCAAAGTTGATGCTTCTCATAAATCCTTTGCAGTGTTTTCACTTGTTCCCAAGCTTCTCCCCTTGCTTTTCTAAGCCGTGGGAGCGACTTTGAGACACTCATAATCTTATAAAGATTTTGAACAAGCTAAGAGATGCTCAAAACACAGTAATCGTTGTAGAACATAATGACGACGTAATCAAGGCATCGGATTATATTTTAGAGCTCGGACCAGGTGCGGGAAAGTTTGGGGGCGAGATTATTGCGAGCGGGAGTTTAAACGATAGAATATGTAATCCAAAATCTGTCACTGCTAAGTTCTTAAAAAGCAATGGTAAAAAAATTGAGAAGGTAAGAAGAAAGCCAAGAGAATATTTAGAGATAAACGAAGCACAACTTCATAACCTAAAAAATATCTCGGTTAAGATTCCAACAGGAATATTTGTCGCCGTCACTGGAGTATCCGGCTCCGGTAAAAGCACTCTCATAAACGATGTCTTTACCAGAGAATATGCAGATAAGGTTACTTTTATTGACCACTCACCAGTCGGCAGTAACCCGAGAGGAAGCATTGCAACGTATTCAGAAGTATTTGAGTCTATTAGAGAGCTCTTTGCTAAAGAAAATAAAGTGAATAAGTCTCTATTCAGTTTTAACAGTAAGGGTGCTTGTCCAGAATGCAATGGTTTAGGATATAAAAAAATTGATATGCACTTTATGGCAGACGTCAAAATATCTTGTGAAACTTGTGGAGGCAAGAAGTTCAACCAAGAAGTTTTAAATTATAAATATAAAGGCAAGGATATCAATGAAGTTCTGACGATGACTATCGCAGAAGCAGCCAGTTTCTTCAAACACCAGGATATAGACAAAAGGATTAATATGCTAAAAGAAATCGGCTTAGATTATTTAGAACTTGGACAAACCCTTGATACCTTATCAGGAGGAGAGTCACAGAGGCTAAAGCTTGCAAGTAAACTGCATAAAAAGAATGAGTTTTATGTAATGGACGAGCCAACATCGGGCTTGCATTTTGCGGACATTGAGAAGTTGCTTAAACTAATTGATAAGCTCGTCGATCAAGGAAACTCCGTACTGGTTATAGAACACAGCTTGGATGTTATAGGGCATGCTGACTGGGTCATAGACTTGGGCCCAGAGGGCGGTGACCAGGGAGGTCAGATAGTCGGAGAAGGAACACCGGAAGATATCTCCAAAATTAAGAACTCGTATACTGGGCAGTTTCTGAAAAAATAATTTTAAATCGGGTAGTTTGCGATGTCAGAACTTATTTCTCAACGAACATTCCATCTTCGGTTTTTTTACACTTATCCCAGTCGTATATTCTTCCGTTCATGGCTATATAAACTCCATTATCCAAAATACTAAGACCTCCAATAGCGACGCCAATATTAAACTCAGCGTCTGATTCTCTGAATCGCCAAGGTTGAGATGCTCCGGTAAGAACAATGACCTTATCCTTAATTTCACTCAATACCTTTGCGGTATCAACCATTGTGTCTGTTCCGTGAGTAATTAAAATCTTATCAGCTACAGCACCCTGACAAGCTCTTTTAATGAGCTGTCGTTCTTCTTCCTGCATATCAAGACTGTCTTTAGCTACAAGTCGTTCAATATCATATTCAAAGTTTAGTCTAACTTTATCTTTTCCAATTTCTCTAATAGCTGGCTCGCCAAATGAAAAATTAAGAGTCCCCTTAGACTCCGAGTAAATTTTGTCTATTGTGCCGCCAGTTGTAAAAACTTTTAATTTCATGAACTGAATTATACAGTTAATACTCTATTAAATCAAACAAAAGAGTCCTAAATTTTCTACTTACATTCTCCCTTATTCAGCGACACCATCGTCCCCGATGGAAAATACATTAAATAAATCTGAATTGAGATATTGCCTTTATGCCCGTAAGTCGTCTGAATCTGACGAACGACAGACAATGTCCATAGATTCACAGATTAAAGAAATGAAAAATTTAGCGGATAAAGAAGGTATCAAGATTACCAAGGTTCTTCAGGAAAGCTACTCAGCCAAACAATCAGGGCAAAGACCGGTATTTATGCAGTTACTCGCTGATATTAGGAACGGTGAGATCAATGGTGTGCTCACATGGGCTCCAGATAGATTATCAAGAAATGCCGGTGACTTAGGATCATTAGTTGATCTCATGGATGATAAAAAATTAGTTCAGATCAAAACATTTTCACAAAGTTTTTCAAATACTCCCAATGAAAAGTTTCTGCTAATGATACTTTGCTCTCAGGCAAAGCTCGAAAATGATAATCGAGGAGAGAATGTAAAACGAGGAATTCGTGCCAAATGTGAAATGGGTTGGCGACCATGTATGCCACCTATCGGCTACTACAACCGAGCTATGGCAGGAGTTAAGGATATTGTAGTTGATCCAGAACGAGGCCCATATGTAGCTGAAATGTTCAAGAAAGCAGCCAAGGGCGAAAGTGGCAGAAAGATTAAAAATTGGCTTGATGTATCAGGTGCTACTACCAGAAAAGGTAAAAGGATATCACTTTCTCAAATATACTTAATGCTTAAAAATCCTTTCTACTATGGGATGTTTGAATATCCCAAGAAAAGCGGTACCTGGTATCAAGGTTCCCACGAACCACTAACGACAAAAGAGATATTTGATGAAGTGCAAAAGCAGCTGGTTTGCCCTCAAAAAGTTAAATGGGGTTCGAAGAAATTCCCATTTCGTAGATTTTTGACTTGCTACTCTTGTGGTTCAACTATTGTTGGTGAGGAAAAGTTTAAAGCAAGAATTGATGGCGGTAAAAACAGGCATGTTTACTATCACTGCTCAAGGCAGGTTGATATGAGTTGTAGAGAACCATACTTATCAGAACTAAAACTTATCGAGGCACTGTTAGATATCTCTGAGAAACTAACTATAGATAGGGTATCTATGGAACCAGGATTGGCCAAAGGTATCCAAAAGTTCGGCTCTATGATCGAGACGGTTGAGCCTAAGAAGAAATACACAAAAACAGAAGTAATCAGAAACTACACCAAATATGTACTAGAAAAAGGTTCTGACTTTGAAAAGACCCAACTGGTAAGGAATTTAAATGTTAAGTTAACGATTCATAATAGAAAGATAGTGGAAATTTAGACTAAGATGCCTTGAGAATTTTGTTGCTTAGCTTCTTCTAAACTTTCGCAATATTCGGGGTCTAATTTACTCAATCGAACCAAACCTTTTTCTGTAATAACAAATGGATCGACATATCGAAATTTCTTGTAAACTCTCTCGCCGGTTTTGTCGTCTAACTGGCCATTCTCAAGTCTTGATAAAGTAGATAATATTTCTTTGTTACCGCTTTTCAAAAGTATCTTTATAAGTTCGTCCTCTGATTTATTCCAAAAATCATCATGTTCTATGAGACCATCTGTCACCGCAATTTTAAAAGCCCTGGAGAATAGTGAATAACTAGTAACGGCTTTGACTGAAGCCCAATGGGTAGTTTGCAGGTTTAAAAAAGCATTTGAGAAAAGTAGGGCTGATTTTTTATCATTAAAATAGATTTTTTTATTCTTTGATTTAATGCCTTGTAAAATTTGTGCAACTAATTTAGTATCCCCATCATGGCTAAGTTCTCTCAGTGAATAGTCGATTCGATCGGCACAAATATCAGGCAAATTATTTTCTAACAAAGGAAAGTTACTTTCATCTAATAACCTTTTTATAGAAAAACCATGACTGGACAGAATTTCCGGAATCTCTGTTTTAGAAACAAAGCTATCATGAAGAGTGTCATGGTACGACTCATTTCCTTTATGACCATCTGCAAAGACCCAATCGGAGATATGCGAAAAAGAAAATTGAGAGATATCATGAATCAGCCCAGCAAGCTGTTCTTCAATACCTGCCCCCAATTTTCTAAGTAGTATCATTACCCCTATACTATGCTCAAATCTATTAAAATTTTCTTTAAAATAATATTTATCTGGTATCCCATATTGAGAAATACCCTCTAGCCGGCTTAACACTTTCGATTGTATTAACTCTATCAGGATTGACTCATTTATATCAAATTCGCCATAAACGGCATCTTGTATTTTCATGATTGCTTTCCCACTCCTTAAACCTATAGGCACCTCGCTCACCTTTGGTGCTCTTATTGGTTCGGGAGGAGGGACTCGAACCCCCGATCACGGGACCAAAACCCGTTGCCTTACCACTTGGCTACTCCCGATTAAATAGATTCTTTAATTCTCTTCGCCCACTTGTTGTTTTTAGGTATCTTTCCCTAAGTCTTGCTTCCTGAAGAGTCTCATAGTTTTCGTAATAGATTAACTTTAAAGGCCTCCCATATTTTGTTGACCTGCATAAACCTTTATTGTGCTCTTCAACTCTCCTTTTTATGCTATCGGTTGAGCCAAGATAGGTTTTTCTGTCCTTTTCGCTTAATAATAAATATATGCTATATTTTTTCATATAAGTTCCATTTTGGCTACCCGTCTCGCCAGGGCGAAGCCGAGGCGGGCTCCCGAGCACGTTGAATTAACTATGATATTTTAGCATTTTAAGGCCGTTTTTTCAATCGAATGTTCTGGTTCAACACCAAACCCAAGCGTACTTTTTTACGACTTCTCGCTGAATGGTTGTTATGTTTATCGCCTTGTCATTCCCGCGCAGGCAGGAATCTATACAATTTGGATTTCCGCCTGCGCGGGAATGACAGAGAAAGATTAGTGCGAAAGTTGTGTTATCTATAGATCCTTTGATTTCGTGAGCCGATGCTGGTCAGTATCTCATAACAGGTGGTATTTACCTTATCTGCTATATTATCTGCCGTAATTTCCATACTGCCATCCTTACCCATGAGAGTCACTTCGTCTTCCTCTTTGACGGTGGGATCATCTGTAACATCTATGATTGTTATATTCATACAGATGTTGCCTATAATTGGAAATTTCTTGCCCCTTATAATAGCCTCTCCCCGATTTGACAGATAACGGCTAAGGCCGTTTGAATATCCAATCGGCAGAATGGCCGCCTTGCTATCTCTTTTTGTCACGAAAGTTCCATCGTAGCTTATCGGCGTATCCTTGGGCAGATCTCTCACCTGGAAGACTCGAGTTTTAAATGACATTGCGGGCTTTAAGTTTACATTTGTGTGGTGGGTATCTTGGGGCTGAATCCCATAAAGCATAAGCCCCGGACGCACCATGTTCATGTGCGACTTGTCATATGCTATGACGCCGGAGCTTTTTGCCAGGTGAAAGTTGGCGGTTATGCCCCTACCTTCTAGGGTTTTTATGATACTGCGAAAAGTTTGTATCTGATTCTCGGAAAATTTCTTTGATTTTGTTTTACTGAAGTGGCTATAAATGCCATCAATTTTGATATATTTTAGAGAACTTACATAATCGATAAACTCGAGTGTCTCGTCAGATGATAGCCCATACCACCCCATACCTGTGTCGACGGGTATATGGACCTTGGCGACTTTCTTCTGCTTTGCAGCCTCGTTATTGAGTTTTTCGGCGAGGTTTCTTTTAAACAATGATATGGAAATGTCGTACTTTAAGGCATCTGCCACTTCCTCTTTTCGTGTGTTATAGAGCACCAAAATCTCGCCTGTTATGCCTGACTTTCTTAGATTTACACCTTCGCCAACCGTTGCTACGGCAAAACTTTCTACGCCTTCTTTTTGGCATATTTTAGCCACCTCTGACGCGCCGTGGCCGTAAGCTTCTGATTTTACCACAGGCATTAAAGAGGTGTTCTTGCCCACTATTTCCTTGATTTCTCTCAAGTTGTGCCGAATTGCCGGCAGGTCGATTTCCACCCAACAGTTGTTTGTCTTTTCTTTAGCCATGATTAAGTATTGATTAGTAACGTGAAAAATATGAACGAAACGAGTGAGTATCCCACTGCTCCTAGGACTTCTCCCCAAGTGTGCTCCTTGGTGTAGACTCTAGCCCAGGCGATTGGTATGGCGAGCAGGAGAAGATATGCAAATTCTCTGCCCAGGAAAAAAGAAAGTGACAGGACGGATGAGAAAAATATGAAAATATGTCCGCTGACTTTATATCTCCACGAAGTTATGGCAACGAAGCCAAGTGCCATCAAATAAAATATGATAAGCATTTTTATTAGTTCGTGGTTTATGCCAAGATACTTAATTATTAGCAGCGAGCCGGTGCTTGAGATTAGGGCAAACGCAAAAGGGATTGTCCTTTCCCTTCTTTCCTTGATATGAAAGTTTCCGATTTTTTCCTTTTTTAAAAGATAGAATGTAAATACTGCCGGCAGGAAAATCGAGAAAAAGAAAACGATAAATAGTGATTTTAAAAAGATCTCGGCCGTAGGGCTTAGCGCATATAATGCATA
>JAJYFH010000077.1 GCA_021791015.1 bacterium
GCCGCATAGCCAATTAATCCCTGCCTTTTTATGACTTCGGCCGGCAAGTATTCCTTGAAGGAATAAATGACCTTCACCAGTTTATCCATCTCATATCTTAGCCACCGCGAACTGACGCCCTCCGTTTCCTTGTAAACCGGAGCGATCTTGCCCAAGTGCTTTTGCTGGTCTCCCTTCTTCTCATACGCCGGAGATATCATCTGCACCACCCCAAACTTGTTTTCCACCCTGCCGGCGAGCAGCACCTTGTCCCCCTGTTTCAAATTTTTTACCAAAAATGGCTGGTTGAACCAGACGACTCTCATCGTTCCTGTTTTGTCAGCCACTATCGCTTCTGTTATTGACATTCTCCTTCGCGCCGATCTCTTGTTTCCGATGCTCCAGATATTGCCTTCGATACAATATGTTCCGGGCGCTTTGGCACTCGCAATTTCGGTAATTTTTGAGAAATCCTCCCACCGGCGCGGGAAATACAAAAGCATATTCTCGACCGAAACTATGCCGAGCTTCTTTAGCTTTTCCTCGTATTTTGAGCCTATGCCTTGAAGCTCCGAGATGCGCGTGTTAAGAGTTAGCGCCATTTTTAGTATCCTTCTCGGTGATTTTCTCGATTATGTAGTTGGTCTCACTCATGGCCTTCTCCCTGAAGTTTCCCAAATGTTTTGAGGACTGCTCAAATATCTTCTGGAATTTATCTTTGTCGCCTTTTTCAATGGTTTTTTGCAGTTCTCCGGCGCAAACCGCAAACATCCTCGTTACCTCATTAATGTATTTGTTATGCATGCCGATATCTGCATAAACCTCGGGGTTTTGGGCCAGTATCCTCCCGACGACATCGGTTGCGATTCTATAATTCGGACTGGCAAAAACAAACGTTTTCTCTACGTCTATCTTCATCTCCTTTAGCGTGCAGGCAGAAGCTATTGAGGTAAAATGGACAAGCCCTTGGATGACCGCCATCATCTTGTCGTGCTCTTTGGGTGTTGCCACCTGAACCTTTGCGCCTGCTTTCTTAAATAACTTTTCAAGCCACGAAAACCATTCCTCTCCCCTTCCCGGACACAAAACTATTGTCTGATTTTTTATGGATTTGACCATCGGACCAAAAACCGGATGCATCCCCACAACTGAAGCTTTGCTCCTTAGCATCGCTTTTACCGGCTCTTCCTTGACTGCCGAAATATCAACTAGCAGGCCTTCTTTTTTGACATGCGGCGCAACTTCATTAATTACATTAATAACGCTATCCAGCGGCACGGCAATCATCACAACATCGCTCTTTTGGGCTAGGTCGGCATTCGTCAGTTTGGTTTTTCGGGAAGAAATGAGCACTTTAAAGCCCTGCCCGACAAAAAATTCTTCAAACAACCGGCCCATTTTGCCGGTCCCGCCGACTATGCCAATGATTAGTTTTTCATTCATCTACTTAAAAGTTATTTTTGATTTTTCTATATATGACGACTTTGAATTTTTCTTTACCGGCAAATCTTCTCTGCAAAATGCCCCAACGGACTCTCTGCGCAATAAGCAAGTCTTCGCAATTACTTTCATAAGCTCTTCGCTGGCGCTAATTTTTTCTTTATTATCCAAGAAATTCATAATCTTTTCCAGTCCTTCTTTGTTTTTTACCGGGCCGAGGTTCTCCCACACCAGGCTCTTGAGCTCAGCTGAAGGACTTCCCAACTTCACTGAATCATAACCCTTGCATAAGGGTGCTCGAGCATTTCCGCTGCCGTTTATGCTTTGGGCTGCTATCTTTCCAAAGGTTAAAGCCTCAAGCACCGCTAAACCGCCTATTCTGTTGCTGCCATGCAGTCCGGCAGACGCTTCACCGGCCGCATACACATTGCTGTGATTTGTTCTTGCCCTGTTGTCTATTGCCAACCCTCCTATGGAAAAGTGCGCAGCGGGATGAAGTTGAATTTTTCCTGCTTCGTCCTTTGTGAAACGTTTGAATATACGCCCAAATTCGTTTTGGTTCTTAAACTCATCAAACCACTTGTCACTTGCATCAATATGTCCAAATATTTTTCCCTTCAATGACTGGGCGTAAAATTCTCTGGTCATCTGGGGAAAAACATAGTGATGCCGGTTCTCCCGCAACGCCTTGGTTATCTTGCGCGATAAAAATTCATTGCCATCTTCATCCTGATAGTTCATCTTTGTGAGAATGTCTCCGGAAACAAGACAACGCGGAAACCTCTTGTCAACTATCAGGAATGGATGAAACATTGTAAACTCAAGATCTCTGAGCAATAAACCGGATCGAAGGCCGAGCGCCAAGACTGAACCGTCAACTTGAGGACTGCCCGTATGATATTCGAAGAGGCCGGTTAGCCCTCCCGATGCAATAATTAAAAAATTGCAAAGCACTTCTATTCTTTTGCCGCTAGTTGTCTCTGCCCCCACGCCTACGATTCTGCCATCGTTCATGAAAAATTCGACCACTCTCCCCCCTAGAATCTGGTGTCCTTTTTCTTCCAGCCTCTGCATGTAGATATCTCTAACGGCCTTACCGGGGTTTGGATAATCTGGGATAACGCCAAGATTTGACGGTCTGAGTTTAACCTTCATTTTTTCAAGATTTTGAACAGCTTCTTCTATCCCGTTCAATAAAGTATCGACTAAATCTTGGTCGTTCATATTATTGCCGGCAGCAAGCATCTCTTGCTTTTGAATATCCTTCTCTTTCAGCATTAGATTCCAAGGAGAAAAAACCGAATTCGAGCCCGGCGTTTCTATAACCATGCAATCTCTGGTCCCAAGATTTAGAGCAGCATTCATACCTGCTGCTCCTCCTCCGATAATTACGACTTCTTTTTTTAGAAATTCCATATCAGCTTTCGCTCAGCTCGACAAATCTTCTTTTGCCGACTTTCACAGTGTGAGTGCCGGACTCGAGCTTGTAATCAATATCCGTGATGGTTTTGCCTTCATCTTTGATGCCCCCTTGCTGTATCAACCTTCTCCCGTCCGATTTGGAACTGACGACCCCGGAAGCGACCAGCACATCAACCAGCTTCTCGCCTTTTTTATATTTGAATTCCAAAATTTCGCTGGGAGTCTCCTTGTTTTTGAAAATCCTGTCAAACTCTTCGGCGGCTTCCTTGGCTAGCTTTTTGCCATAATATCTTTCTACGACAGCGTGTGCCAACATTGCCTTGATGTTTCTTGGATTTGCCCCATTTTTCAAAGATTTCTCTTGGTTTTTAACCTCATCCATTGGCACATCTG
>JAJYFH010000012.1 GCA_021791015.1 bacterium
CTTCTTAGCATTGAAGCAACTTCATTTTTCAAAGCAGAAGCGGGCATTGCAGTTATTTCTGTTTTTAGAATTTTCACTTTGTTCATTTTACCTGCTCTCTTTCATTGAACTTGCTGCCGCTAGCCCCATTCTTGCGATTCCGGGAGATATCTTAAACACCTTCATGGCAACTTTTGCCTTAAACAAGCCATCATATGGTCTTATTCTTTCCAGTACTTTGCCGGCTTCATCATATTTCTTCTCTTTAACTTCGGCAATAAACAATCTGACAAGATTTAGGTTTGCGCCTGTTTTTATCAATTTCTCTTCCTCGTCATTTGCCGCTTTTAATGACTTAAAGATCTTTTCATTTTCCTTAAATACCCGGCTCATGTCATGAGAAAAGGATTTCTTGCTTCGGCGCCAAGCGCATAACGGTTCACTGAAGCCATAAACGCCGTATTTTCTGGTAATTCTTAGCCACAAATCATAGTCGTCGTTGCCGCTTAAATCCTCCCGCAAAAACCCTACCTCGTCTAATACTTTCTTTGGAAACACGGCAGAGCATGCCGTGATAAAATCCTCCTCCAAAAGCATTCTAAAGCTCTCGCTTGAGTCCATATATCCATCAGGCACATATCTTGCCCCTATTTTCTTGCCATGCGAGTCCACCACATCAGTTGATGCGACAATTATACCAATGTTGGCCGAATCGTCATTCCCGCCCGCCTCTGTCATTCCTGCAGAAGCAGGAATCTTGGCGGATAAACTCCGGCGGGAATCTATTGCGCTCATTTGCTTTTCCAGTTTTTCCGGGTACCAAAGATCATCCTGATCGCAAAAGGCAATATACTCTCCTTTTGCCCTCTTAATGCCAAAGTTCCTGGGAATCGCCTGATTGCCGCTGTTTTCTTTGTGAAAATATTTGACTCGCGAATCACACTTCCTGTCATTCCTGCCCGCCAAAGGTTGGATAAACATCCGGCGGGAATCTATATCAATAAATGATTTTATAATGTCAACCGTGGCGTCGGTAGATCCGTCATCAACCGCGATAATTTCAAAGTCATGGTAAGTCTGGCCTAGAAGCGACTCCAGCGTTTCCCCAATGAATCTTTCGCCGTTATAGGCGGGTATAATTATGCTAACCTTTGGCATCGCGCACCTTTCTAATCTTTGTCGAAAGCGTCTTAAAATCCAGCGTCAAAACAAGCTTTGTACCAAGCGTAATTCTGTGCAATGTTAGGTAAAAAAACCTCATGACCTTAAATCCAAATGGCTTTCCTGCCGCTCTTCCGCTTGAAATCAAATACTTGTTTTTCAGATTTTTTTTCTTGATGTAGAACCAGCCAAATCCGTCCTCGCGGTAATGTTTTTCCTCATCCGGCATTATCTTATCCTTCCATTTTTGGAGAAAAATCTCCTCGTTATGGTTTACGGCTTTAAATCTTCCCGCGCTTACGCTCTCATGATGGACAACTATGCTTTCCGGGCAATAGAAAACTTTATATCCCAGTTTTCCGGCCTTCAGGCACAGGTCGATATCTTCCATACCGTTTAGGTACTCGTCGCTAAAACCGCCGGCTTTTTCAAAAACATTTTTCTTAATTGCCATGCAGGCCGCCGTCACTGCTTGAAACTCCCTCTTTTTGTTCACAAACGGTTCGTCCGGACTTTCATTGTAGTAGATATGCCTCGGAATATAATCGTTTGATATGACGATGCCGGCATGCTGCACACGGCCATTGGGGAAAATCAGTTTGGGCGCGGCAATAGCCGTTTCCTTCTCTGATAACACTCTAAGCAGAGGCTCAAGCCATCCCTTTCTCACTTCCGTGTCATTATTTAAAAATATAAGAACGTCTCCCTTTGCTTCCCTTGCTCCTTGATTGTTGGCGCGGGAAAAACCCAGATTCTTCTTGTTGGAAATTACCTTAATCCAGCCAAGAGACTTGAGATACTTAGCCGTATGGTCAGTTGAAGCATTATCAACCACAATAACATCGTCTAAGTGCTTTTCCGGTGTATTTTTTTTAATAGCTTCTAAACATTTTTTTGTTAGCGCCGCGTTGTTGAATGCCGGTATGATAATGCTGACTTTCATAACAAAAATTAAATATCAGTGTTTATGCCGAAGTTTTCGTGCTGGCGGGTCAAGTTTGGGCTGTAATACGGATCATTTGCAATTATATCCCCCCAGTTGTCCGCCATATACTGCCTTTCCGCAAGCACTCTTTCGTACTTTTTGGGGTCTGTTTTTTTGAAATCTTCATCTAAGCCTCGGCTATATGATTCAAAGTGATATAGTTTGGCATAAGGCGTGTAAACTACCCTATACCCGGCTTTTAAAAGCTTGAGGCAAAAATCTACGTCGTTGTAGGCAACTTTTAACTCTTCCTCATTTAATCCGCCGACTTCTTTGTAGACATCTTTTGGCGCCATCAAGCAAGCCCCGGTCACTCCGCTATAATTCTTGATGATCTCGGCATGCTTGAAATAGTGAGGCTCGCCGTCAAAAAGCCATTTGAAAGCATGTCCGGCTATACCAGTACCAAGGATAATGCCGGCATGCTGAATTCTTTCATTCGGGAAAAGAAGTTTCGCGCCAACCGCTCCGACGCCTTCCTTTTGCGCTTGCTCAAGCATCGCTCGCAGCCATTCGCTTGTTATCACTTCAACGTCGTTGTTTAAAAGGAGCACATATTGACCGCTTGATTTTTCGACTGCATAATTATTGATGGCTGAAAACGAAAATGGCTTATCATAAACTAGCATCTTAACTTTTGGGTTCGCTTTGATTTTATTTAAATAGTTTTCTGTGCTTTTCTGCTTGCTTTGGTTATCGACCAAAATTATTTCATAATTATCATAGTCGGTTTTTGCCAATATGCTATCGACGCATTTTTTTAACACCTCTACCTTGTCTCTGAAGGGAATAATAATGGATACTTTTGGGTTGCCAAGAACGTCAAATCTAACCCTGTGAAATCCCGGCACAGGCCCATCCATGACTTCACCCGAAATGTTATTTCTCCTTAAATAATCTCGTAAAGCTTTCTGGGCAGCTTTGGCGGCATAATCTTTGTTTGAAGCCAGGCTAGCCGTGGAAGTTTCGATGGCCCGCCAATGATACAGAACTTTGGGAATGTGGTATATTTTCTTGTTATCTGTGTGTTCAATAAATCGTAAAACCAGATCATAATCCTGGGCCCCTTCGTAACCTTTTCGAAAGCCCTTGATTATATCAATTATCGACTTGCGATAAAGCCCCAAGTGGCAAGTGTACATCTGGGAAAGCAAAAGTTCCGGCGACCAATCCGGCTTGAAAAACGGCTCCCAGCGCTTACCACGGCTGTCGATTTTGTCTTCATCACTGTAAATGAAATCCGCATCTTTGTGCTGGTTTAGAAGCTTCACATTTTCATAAAGGGCAAACGGCGCCAACTCATCGTCATTGTCAAGCAGTGCTATAAATTCGCCAGTTGCCAGCCTCAAGGCATCATTGGAAGCGCCCGAGATATGCTGATTCTTCTTGCCAAAACTAATCTTAATCCTTTCGTCACCGCTTTCTTGCCATTTCCTCAGGCATTCAACAGTTTCTTGTTTTGTTGAAGCATCGTCATGAATGCAAATTTCCCAGTTTTCATAGTACTGGCTCCTGACAGATTCAATACATTTGTTGAGCCACTTGGGATCGACATTGTAAACGGGGATAATAATTGAAATTTTCGGTTTATACTTAAAGCTTTCTATTTCTTGTTTAATCTCGGTTGTATCGTATCTCTCGGTTTTCTTGATCCAATTTTGATATTGCGGGTATTCTTGCGGAATCTTCTTCTTGAAGTAGATAAAGTACCAGACTTTTCGTAAAAATAATGCCAGTCCGTCCCGCCTAAGAGCCGTAAACCCCCGTCGCCAGACGTTTCTCACCCTTCTCGGCCCAAACCTGATGTAGGCGTTTCTAAGCTTCCAGAACTTAGAATTTTGCATGGCAAGTATTTCCTGTGACATTCTATCTACTTCGGCTTCCTTTTCAGAAACAATTTGCGATATCTTTCTGCCACGCTCTTCAACAACACGATTTAGCTGACGGATGCTTGCTTGCAAATCACTGATATTTTGTTTCATATCACCCATGATTTTGTCTGTTATAAAGGAGCCTCTTTTTAAAAGTTCGTGAAAGTAAATGTTATGCTTTTTCGGCTCTTGAAGCTTTATTTCTTTTTGCCTCCCATTTTTACTTATTGAATAAATCTTTCGATATGATTGCTCTCCGTGATCAAACGGAAAAATTTTCATATTGTAAAAGGTATTTAAAGATTCAAGTTTTTCCTTTATCTCCGGTGTGTAATAATGGGCGGCCAAAAAACTTATATTTGTAAGGTATTCCCAAAGAAAAAGCGAGTTGTTATTAATCTTTTGATATTTATATTTTCCTTTCGCTAAAAAATTCTCTATCTCAGTTTCTCTTGGTAATCCATTTTTAATGTGTTCCTTAAGCCAGGGGTGTTCTTCTCCTGTTAAGGCTTTATAATTTTCGTTTGCGTTTACTTCTGCTCGATACACTTCTTGTGAAAAAAACGGTGCTGCTAAAACCACTCCCATCTTCGCAACGCGCAGATTTTCTGACAGAAATTTATGCCTATCTTCAGAGGGAATATGCTCAAGGACGTCAGCTGAAACAACCCAATCGAAGCTATTGTCTTTAAGCGGAATGCAGCGGCCATCTCCTTCTATGTAGTTACTGTCTTTGGCATCAACATATGGGTCGAGATAATAAACATCATCCTCGAGCATAAAATCTCTCAGCGTATTGCCACGCCCGCCAACGTCGAGAATTTTAACCTTTTCGCTGCCCTGGCGGTTTTTGCTGATAATCTCACGGATGAGGGCGTGCCGCCCGTATTGGTCAAAGGCAAGCGCTTGTTTAAACCTAGCTTCACTTATTCTTCCTAAAATGTCTTTTTCTCGACCTTTTGGAATAACATCGCGAGCAACCTCTTTATAAATTTTTTGCAGTTCTACTATGGTCCTGTCCAAAGAATGTTCCGTCTGTATTATCTTCTTTAGTTTTTCACCGCCGGCGGCACTGTATTTTAAGAACTCGTCTTTTAGATCGCTTTTTGTGAAATCTCTGCTAAATCTTCTACCGGAAAAGTTATTTTTTCTGATCTCAAAGAAATTACTCTCATCTACAAATCCATCCCCGCCGTTTACGTCATAAATAATGACGCTCCTGCCGCAAGCCATTGCTTCTAATGCCCCTCTCCCTAAGCTAATAACCAAATCAGCCTTTGCAATAAACGGTAAGGTATTCATTACAGGATTTTCCGGAAGCCCGATATGGGTAACTTTGGCACCAATCTCCACTGCTGCGCCCTCTATGATTTTCCTCGTCCTGTCAATATAGCGGTTGCTTATGACCAGGATATTCCTTAATGTCTTATCAGGTTTTTTTTGAACCGAAAATTTTTTTAGGTCAACGCCGTTTTTAATGACAATGATCTGCCGGTCGGGGATGCAGTGCGTCTTCATTAGATTTTCTTTTACTTCTTTGCTTACAGCGATAAATTTGGATATTCCGATGTCTACTGCCGGCGGCTGCTCGATATCAGGCAACACCCCGTGCGAAACAAAAATCATGGGCGTGTTTGGAAAAGCAAGGCGCGCCAGAATTGCGGTAGTATTATGTTGAGCGTGAATGATGTCAAACTTTTCTTTTTGGTAATCTAAGATGTTATCTGTGACCGGTATGCCAAGTGCTTTAATTTTTTCAGCAACACTTCCTAGAACAGGAGAAAAAACAGAGACCTTATGTCCCTCTTTTTTCAGCTCCCTTGAAATCTCCAGAGTATAAAGCTCCGTTCCCGCAAAATTATCCAAGAACCGGGTAACTATTAAAATCTTCATTTAGCCTCTTTCCCGCTTAATTCCGGATGTATTTGGATGCCGTTCTTTTTTACTTCCTTCCAAGTGTATAGGGGCGTGCCAAAATCAGATTCTTGATGGATAGCCTTACCTCTTCTTTTCTTCCATTTTTCGGAATAATGTTTCGGGAAATACTTTGCATAATAATCACAAGTTTCTTCCCAGTGTTTCTCTGACAAAGACTTGCCATAATGCTGGCAATAAAATTTTGTGATCACATTCCCTTTTATAATTGGCTCTCTCTGGTCAGAACCCTCATATTTCACATCCGGATGATTCCGCCAAATCATAATAATGTCTCGGCGTTCCGGACCAAAAAATTTTCTGAATCCAAGGAGTTTTTGCCCTTTTTTGTAGGCGGCCTTATCATTCTTGGTCATGTAGGCATCAAACAATCTTATTCTGATGGCATCAACATTTTCGGCCTCTTTGCTGTTTAAAAATTCTTTAATATTTCCCTCAAATCTCTCGTCTGCGTCAGCATAAAAAATCCAATTTGGATTAAACTTCTGGGCTCGCTTCAAAAGTTGGTGCCTATTTGCCGTTTCTTCTTGAATCCTATTCTGCTTCCAGGTTTTATTTTCAATCACTTCTATAACTCTGGGGTGCTTGTAGACAATATCTAAGGTCTTATCCGTGCTTGCATCATCAAAAACTATAATTTTGTCGACAAACTTGCTCATATGATCTAGGGTGTCTTGTATAATTTCTTCTTCATTTCTGATTCGTAGCATACCCAAAATATTTATTTTTGGATACCAGAAGCTTGGCGTGCTTATGAGACCTAGACCTGTTATCCGGCTGGCCACATATATCTCATATTCTTTGTTTCTCTCATCATAAACTTCGCCATTTTTTGCATTGCGAATACTTAAAGAAAAGTAATACTTGTTCTCTTGAAGATCGGGTATTTCAAAGGCAAATTCAATTTCTTTCTTTTTGAAGTCCTCCGGATTTAATCTTCTTTGATCGTTAATCGTGAGATTTCCTCTCACATCATATAGCCCTATATCTACCACGCAAAATCTGCTTGCGTCGGCGACCTTTTTGTCTCTGACCCGGAAGCCAAACTTGCCCCTGATGATAGATTCTGTTTTAAATACCTTGGACTCTTCACCCTTTTCGTTTTGCAGCGAAAGGCTAACAATTTCTATCTTTTTATTTCCCCATCGGCGATCCGATATCTCTTCTTGCTTGTCTGATTTTTTCTGTTTCAAGTCCAGGGTTTTGTAGCTGTAGATAACTCTTTTGGCCTCGCCGATATCTGCAACCTTTGCCTCATCTATCAGCATAACCCGATCACAAAACTCTTCAATACTATCCATACCGTGGCTGACAAAAACTATGGTTTTGCCCTTTTTCTTCAAGTCCCGAAATATATTGAAGCATTTTTGCTGAAATGCCGCATCTCCTACCGCTAGCACCTCATCAATCAGCAGTATATCTGCATGCGCCTGTATGGCAACAGAGAAAGCAAGCCTTACCTGCATACCGCTGGAGAAATTTTTCAGTTTCTGATCAATGAATTCTTCCAGTTCAGAAAATGCAATTATCTCATCAATTTTCTCATCAATTTCCTTCCTGGTTAAACCCAATATAGTACCATTTAGGTATATATTGTCTCTGGCGGTCAGATCGGGATTGAATCCTACGCCAAGCTCTAAAAACGGAGAAAGCCTACCATCTACCGTGATGCTGCCTTTATCCGGCACGTAAATGCCGGCTAGCATCTTAAGCAGCGTGCTTTTACCGCATCCGTTTTTCCCGATAATGCCAAAAAATTCTCCTTTCTTGACTTCAAAACTTATATCTTCCGCGGCCTTGTGAATGGAATATTTTCTTCTCTTGAAAAGGTTTAAGGTGGCCGACTTTAAGCTAGTATGTTTTTCGTGGGGAATTTTAAAGTTCTTATAGAGATTTTCCACCTTAATGGCTGTATTTCTTTCCATCACACCTCCTCGGCAAATTTCACCGCCATTTTTCTGAACACAAAATAACCAGACACAAGGAGTGCCGCTACTAGAATTTGCGGCATAATGTAAAAGCTCCAATAGTGCCTGGTGCTTATTGCGTCGAATCCTAAAATAACTGTTCTTGAGTCCTGGATAATCTGTGCTAACGGTGAAAGCATTATGATCTTCCCCATACGATCCGGGACAATTTTTAACGGATAGACAATAGGCGTGGCATAAAAAAATATCTGATTTGTAACTTCCCATATGTGGCCCACGTCCCTGAACTTTACAAAAAGAGCCGCCAAGTAAAATGATACGCCAACAATAAAAATATAAAATTCAAAAAGCAAGATTATCATCCATAACGATTCCCATGTAAAATGAACGTGGGCAAAAATTGCTAAAATGAAAACAACAAAAAGATTAAGGACGAGTGTTATGACGGAAGTGATAGTGGAAGCTATGACAAGTACAATCCTGGGGAAATAAACTTTCCTGATAAGCTCCCCCCTGCTAACAATTGAATTCATCGCCATTTGGGTTGCATCGGCCCAGAAACCAAAAAGTATCACTCCAAGCAAGAGATAGATTGGATAGTAAGGGATTGAGTTGCCAAGCTTAAATATCCTCGTGAAAACTATGTATAAAACACCAAAATATGCCAGCGGTTTAACTAATGACCACACATAACCAAGGATAGATTCCTGGTATTTAATCTTAAAATCAGTGATTGCCAGCTCTTTAATGAGATTATAATAGTTATTCTTAACCACTGGTAAATCTTAGCACAACTTGAGCATATATTCAACCACAACAAGCTAGTCTTTTACTTCCTTTTGTAAATCCACGCGCCACTAATCGGATTGTTGGACATTGGCACCAAACAAGATAACTTTTTCTCATTGGGTTTATACGTAAAGAGCAGTCTATTAATTCCTATTTGACTTAATTTCTGTGAACATGGGTCGATTGTAACATCAAAGTCATCTGGCGCAACAAGCTTAAATTTCACCACCTCTGTATTTGTTTGTGGTTGAGAAAAAGAAAAGTGGGCGTATCTGTCATATGCAGCCTTGTTTTTACCCCCAGGATCTAAGATTGCGAAATATTTAAGTTTAGGGGTATATTGGGTTCCGTTCAGCACATTTGCTCCCGAAACCTTCAAAAAGTCCGCGAATACATGATTTCCATAAACTACCCAAAAATTATTTGGATCCTTTTGGTTTTCCGCCTGTGAAAATTTAAAAAGATTCTTACCATATATGGGACTTAACCCAATGGAAATGGGGTTAACAAAAAAAGTAGAAGCAAAGGCAAAGGAAGCAACAAGGGCAAAGAACGCTGTATGCTTACCTTTCAAAAATAAATAGGAAAGAAAAGTAAAAAAACCAGCAACAACCAAGACATACGAGTACCTAGTAAACACCGGCGCCATTTCTTTTAAGGCCAAGCCATGTGCAAAAATAAGTAAAAATATAGTAAGCAATATTAGATATAATGCTCTTTTGTTTCTAATAATCTCCTTGCTTTGACTGGCTATGACAACCAGCGCCATAATACCTGCTACACCTAAACCTAAAAGGGCTCTCACTGAAGAAGTAAAATCAAAAAACGTTGTTTTTGCAATAATCATCGGGAATCCATATAGCACCCAGACAGTGAAAATAGCTAAATAAGCTAATATAAATATTAGGAAGAAACCATTTTTTTTCTTCAGTGTAAATCTATAAGCAGCAAACAAAAAGGCTAACGGATAAAGGAAAATTAAACTACTAGCCTCACTTATGTTGCCCATAAAGGTGGGGAATCGCTGTTCTCTCATAAAGATGCCATAGAACCCAGAAAAAAATTGTGCAATCGATATTTTACCCCCTGTTAAAATTCTTCTGCCTGGATAAATCGTGTTCATTGTTAAAGATATTGCTGACTTAGCATCGATGTAAAACGATATCAAGCCACCAGCAAGAATCACCATAGCTGCTAAGATCCCAGAAATTCTCAAAATCAAGTATTCCTTAAGGTCGCTTATGGTAATATTTTCCAATAAAAATCCAATTAACATGAAAAGAAGCAAGTAGGCCATCGTGACCTGAAACGGAGGATAAAGTGTTAGTATAAAGTTACCACTAAATATTGCCAAGAACGCAGTAGCTATTATGATCGAGGACTTTCTTTTGCTAAGAAAAATATAGGCTATCGATATAAAAATAATACTGAAAGCAGTCACAATATCATTTATAAAAAACCATTGGATAAGACTAGAGAAACATAGCCATATAGAACCAAAAAGTGATATCCAAAATTTATTCCTGCTTATTAACATTAATAAAAGGAAAAAGCTCAAGAAAAGACCTATCACCCTAAAGTTCCAATAGAATGAGAAACCTCTTTCAGCACCCAAGAAGAAAAATCCCCAATTTTGTGGTTTAAAGAATGTTGTAACATGCCAAACAGGTAGGTTCATCAAAAGCGGGACATCGCCCTCTCCTAAACTTTTATTTTTAAGTGGGTATTTATTTACTTGGTTTAGTTGAGATAAAATAAATGGAGTTTGGACTAACCATTCATCACTTCTGATACTTCTAGGCTGACCAACTATGAGACCGTTGTGACTGTCATTGCCATCAGAAACTAGCGCATTCCAATGAGGAATTGACGAGCCATGCAACTTAAACACAACAGTCATCATAAACAAAACACAGCACACCATTACCAGTAAGATTACCTTGTAATCAAACTGAATTAACTTTTCTTCACTAAGCATACTTCCAAAGATGTTTAGTCTTTGTTTAAGATCCAAAAATTTTTGAGCCAACTTTGAAACCTGTGATTTATATCTACTGTATTATAAAACCTTTTTCCTTTTTTTCTATATTTTATTTTGCTATTTTATGGAACAGTCGTCGTAAACTGCATGCCAATATCTCTTAGAGCCTGCACTCCTTCCACTACGGGCATAAAGTGTAAGACATGAAGCCCTGATACCAAAGGAGCTTTCATTGTAAAACCAAAGGTTCCTATCTGACCAGGCTCTACAACTGCAGAAGTCATCGCAATTCTAGTATTACCAACCCATGTATCATTGTTGGGCCAAAAGTTTTCTCCATCAGCATTCAAAACAGCCAATCTCATAGGATGCACCGAATTTGCTTCGTTATACCAAGTGCTTGATCCCGTGTTTAAAAGATGCACTTGAACAAAGGTCGTACTCCCTCCAGACATAGTAGGTGGAGGATTGACGGCAGAGACGAGTTGATAATCATAACTAACAGTCGTCGTAAACTGCATGCCAATATCTCTTAGAGCCTGCACTCCTTCCACTACGGGCATAAAGTGTAAGACATGAAGCCCTGATACCAAAGGAGCTTTCATTGTAAAACCAAAGGTTCCTATCTGACCAGGCTCTACAACTGCAGAAGTCATCGCAATTCTAGTATTACCAACCCATGTATCATTGTTGGGCCAAAAGTTTTCTCCATCAGCATTCAAAACAGCCAATCTCATAGGATGCACCGAATTTGCTTCGTTATACCAAGTGCTTGATCCCGTGTTTAAAAGATGCACTTGAACAAAGGTCGTACTCCCTCCAGACATAGTAGGTGGAGGATTGACGGCAGAGACGAGTTGATAATCATATTGGTCTCCAAACCACAGTGTAAAAATGTTATAAAAATTTGTTTGGATGTGGGGGGTGTAGCGATATAGGGCCGCGGTAGCACCATTGCCTAAATATACGCTAATGCCATCTATTGTGATAGTGTTTCCTGTCCAGTATTGAGTAGACTTATTCTGCGCATTCGCTAAGCCTTGCCAGTAAGCTAGGCCCCCCGCAGCCCAGTCCATCTGCATGGCAAAGCCGGCACATGATCCGCTTGGGTTGTGATTTGTGGAGGTGCCGCAAGCGGCGTTTATACCACTTTCTGTGTAGGCGTACCCCATTGCCCACATCACGTATCCATACCACGGGCTGCCATTCGTAACTAAACTGGACTCTTTTTGTAGGGTAGTTAGAAGCACTTGCGGATTTATGCCGTACCATTGGGCATCCATGTATATCAAGTGAGCAGTGCTCCAGTTTGTAGCATCAACTTCGCTTCCAATCGGCCCAACCCAGGTTCCTTCGTAATAGGAGGTGCCATTATAAGTTTCCGAGTGGCCTGCCGGGATGGTATAGTTTGCCAGATAACTTCCATGAGATACAAGAAACGACTGTATTTGAGCCTCGCTCATTGACCCAGCATTTGAAAATGTACTGTCAGGAATAATATAACTGTTATTCAATGCTGCCTCTGCCGGTTTGCCTTGAAAAAAGAAAAGCCCTCCCATAAATAAAGCAAGGAGTGCT
>JAJYFH010000013.1 GCA_021791015.1 bacterium
AAATGGAATATTAATCTCAGTTTCCATAGCGCTTGAAAGCTCAATCTTCGCTTTCTCGGCCGCTTCCTTTAGACGCTGCAAAGCTGCCGTGTCTTTTTTCAGGTCAACGCCTTGGTCTTTCTTAAACTCTTCAGCGAGTACATCTATCAAATGCTGGTCGAAGTCGTCACCGCCAAGGTGAGTATCGCCATTGGTTGACTTCACCTCAAAGACGCCATCGCCAAGCTCTAGGATAGAGATATCAAATGTACCGCCGCCAAGGTCGTATACGGCTATCTTCTCTTCCTTTTTCTTATCCAGTCCGTATGCCAGCGCTGCTGCGGTCGGCTCGTTGATAATTCTCTTTACTTCAAGTCCTGCAATCTTTCCCGCGTCTTTAGTTGCCTGCCTTTGTGAGTCGTTGAAGTAGGCCGGCACGGTGATAACTGCTTCGGTTACTGTTCCGCCCAGATAGCTCTCTGCATCTGCCTTCAGCTTCTGCAAAATCATTGCTGATATCTCAGCCGGTGAGTAATCCTTATCGCCCATCTTCACCTTCACTCCGCCGTTTCCCTTCTCAATTTTATAAGGCATGAGCTCGATGTCGCGCTTCACTTCCGCATCGTCAAACTTTCGCCCGATCAGACGCTTCACTGAGAAGATTGTATTCTCATGATTTATGACTGCCTGCCTTTTGGCCGCTTGTCCGACTAGCCTCTCGCCATCTTTGGTCATCGCCACGATGGACGGTGTGGTCCTTCCGCCTTCAGCGTTCGGGATAATGGTGGCCTTTCCGCCTTCCATCACCGCCATGGCTGAGTTGGTTGTACCAAGGTCAATTCCGATAATTTTTCCCATTTTTATTCCCCTTTCTTAATTATTTTTGGTTAATATTAATTACTAATTACTACCATGTAGGCGCTAGAGCCCAAAATATTATTGGACAAAGCAAACCAAAGCTTCTCATCTGAAATCTTATGTTCTTTACCATCTATCGGGTCATTGAAGTAAAAATGATGACTACTATATCCAGTCAGCGCAATATAATGGCCTGACCAATTATTTGAAGAGTCACTTTCTCGATAAATTTTAGAATTAACAGCAACCATAACGGGTAATTTTCTATCAATAAATTTTCTGTATTCAGCTAGAGAAGGCATTTTTACCCTAAAATCGACTCCAGAATCGATTAGATCGAGATAAACCTTTAATATTCTGAGGTTAATTTTGTCTTTCTCTTCCCCGATTTTTTTGGCAATATGTTTTCTTAATTGGTTTTTTGAATAATTCACTGAAGATGGATCAAAAAGATCAAGATTATAAGTATAGCAAACTACATCGTAGCCTAACTTCCTTGCATAAAGGGCATTTTCAACACAGAAAGTCCCTGCATGTTTTGTCCGTTTATTTACAAAAGCGCCTCCAAGAGATTTTAATATTTTTTCCTCGTTCTCTTGCTCCCCAAAGTAATTTAGAACCATACTTAAAGTAGTTGGTCCACAACCCAAAACATCTTTTTGTTTAGCAAACGGCACTTTTAATTTCTTATTCATTTCATCTCTCTTAATTATTTCGCTAACTTAACTTTCGCGTATCTTAAAACTTTATCTTTATATATGTACCCGGGTTCGTATTCTTCGATAATCTCATTCGATTTCTTCCCTTTCGCCGGCTCCATGTGTATCGCTTCGTGCAGATTTGGGTCAAACATTTGCCCGACTGTCGGTATCCGGCTAATCCCCATTTCATTCATCTTCGCTACGAACTGCTTCTCTACCGCGAGCATCCCCTGCGCCCATTCATTGCCTTCCAGCTCCTTCGGAAAATGGTTCCGCGCCCGTTCAA
The DNA here is from genome assembly GCA_021791015.1 of bacterium. Lineage (GTDB taxonomy): Bacteria > Patescibacteriota > CPR2 > UBA1875 > JAJYID01 > JAJYQQ01. The sequence goes on from JAJYFH010000013.1 coordinate 1,825, forward strand.
AGTTGTCGAATACAACAAGCAAATCTTTGATCGTTTCCAGCTTGCCGTAGTCAATCAGCTCCGCTTTCTCCTTCTCAACTCTTTGACGGTAGTTAATGAAGTCCGCCTGCGCCCTGGCGAGCATTTCCTTCAAAGCAGCATTTTCCGTTACAAGGGTCCGTCCCTTGTCATTTTCAGATTCTGCTTTGTCGTAACCGCCTTTTTTGTCATTCCCGCGCAGGCGGGAATCCAGTCGGTCTTCCTTCTTGCCTTTGGCTTTCTTGTCTTTTTCTTTCATACTATTTGTCCTTTTTTATTCGTCATCCTCGAGGACTTTAGCCCGAAGGATCTCGAGATTCTTCACTCCGTTCAGAATGACGGGTTATTAAATTCATCTTTATAAACGGTTGCATATCTCTCATCGGTTTCCCAAATTCTTACAAATTTCAATGGATATTTGTTTTTCAATTTCTGCGCAAAAAATGATGCTATTGATTCGTTCCCTGATGACTTATATCCTTCTTTACCTAATATTTCTTTTAAATCCTTGTCTGCAATATCTGAAATTATATCTTTCAAATCGCTGATCAAATCTTTGTGATCAACTCCTTCTACATAACCGCTTTCAAAACCAATCCTTCCTTCCACCACAATCTCTGCCTTGAAATCATGTTCGTGAGGATTGCTTCCATGAGTTGCTCTAAATTGTTCAACTATGCCAATTTCTGCCATTTTTTAAACTCCTAGTTCGCTTTCCAACAAATCCCGTGTTCTTAAAACTAATGGAATAATCCTCTCATACGGCATTCTGGTCGGTCCCAGTACTCCGAGATACCCCCTTGTACTCTGAGGCAGCTGAACCCTTGAAACTATCAGCGAACACCCTGCTGACTTGCCTACAGGCGACTCATTTCCGATCAAAACCATAAAATCCTTTGTTCTCGGCAATTCCCTGAGTAATCCTTGTAAATTATCTATCATATTTGCGACCTGAAGTACTCGGTCGTTGTCATAGAATTCGGGCTGGCGGAAGAGGTTTGCGAGGCCGTGAGAATAAATCTCCTGACCCATTGAGCTTATAGCCACATTTCGGGTCATATCGGCAAGCGCCATCGCCGCCATGTCAAATCTGCGTTCAAAGTGCGAGTGCATGGCCTGAATCCTGCGCTCCAAGATGTCCTCTTCCCGCTTCGACACTTCTTTTTCTTCTTTCTGAATCATGTCCACGAAATATCTGTAGCCCTTTTCGGTCGGAATCCTGCCGGCCGAAGTGTGCGGCTGCATTATAAATCCGCCCTCTTCCAGCATAGCCATCTCAGCACGAATCGTAGCTGACGAGTAAGGAAAAGCGTACTTTCTGACCAATGTCAAAGACCCAACCGGCTCCGCCGTCGATACGTATTCACGTACAATTGCTTCTAAAATAGCTTCGCGTCTTGATGTCATAGGTTTCCGTCATTCTGGCTTGTCCAGAATCCTCCCTCTGTCATTCTGAACTTGATTCAGAATCTATATCAATAATCTTCCCCTATAATTAGCACTCTACACTCGAGAGTGCCAAACAAATATATCAAATGCCTATCCCTCTTGTCAAGAGTCAATTTTTGAGGTAAAATAAAGCCCTGAGAAGGAAAAAGATGGGAGGGCTTCCATCTTTTTAAATTCTAGAACTTTGAAGGAGGTGACAGATGGCGAAAGAAAAAATTAAATCAGCTAATGTAAACGTTGATATCGAGGAAGATATCAAGAGCATTGCTCTTTCAGTGGTCAGTGAGATACAGAGAAAGAGCGAGCATGTTGAAAACACGCTCGTAGTGTCTGCCGGTCCGGTTAACTTCCTTTTAACACGGAACACCGCATCGGTGCTTAACCAACTACGGTACGACCACAATGCTTATGAGCAAACATATCATCTCCGTGAATGGTACGGCAAGCCGGTCGAAATGCGTTTCAGACGCAGTGATCCCATGGTTATCACTATTCCCGCTTGGGCGCTAGTGGTCAAAATAGATCGTGCTGAGTTCACCAGGTTCATGGAAGAATGCTATAACCTGCTAGTGAAAATGGACGATGAGTATACCGCCGAGCTCGTGAAGCAAACAACGGAAGAAATGCGGGTTCCTCCGAAGCGAATCGTCGATGAAGGTTGCGGCTCTCATCATTAATCAACTCTTCGAACAAAAGAGGTGAAACATGCCATACGGTAACGAAAGAAAAGCGCCTGCGGTTAATATCGAAGACGCCAAGAAGATCATGGAGATGGTCTGGCATCAGGAAGAGGTCATGGTCGCGCTCTCGGACGGTAGTGAAGTGTGTCTGAAGAATGATCACGGCTCCCAGGAACCCGACATCAGCGCAGACAGAAGCTACGAGATACACCCCGAACCCCTGGAAAAGCTCGTCTTCAGGCTCCTGGAAACGAAGCAGCCCTTCATCGTCCAGGCCAACGGACAGCGCAAGATCTGCGGCTACTTCGCCATCGCCCGTGTAAACTAATCCTCGCACCACCAACCACGCACATCCAGGGCGGCCCCACAAGGCCGTCCTTTCCTCTTTCAATACTAAAAGCTTATCTCTTAAATAAGTTTAAGTACTCATCCATCACAAAAAGACGGTTTCTTGAAAAACCTGTCATTTCTCTAAGTATTTCTAACTTAATAAAATCGGCGACTAGCCTGTTCGCAGTAGCATAAGAAACGTTAAGTTTATCAGCTATTTGGTTAAGACTCATAATAGGCGTGGAGAAAAAGGACAACATTAGTTTATTACCAGTCTTCGCACGACTTCCTAGAGTCATTATTTTTTGTTCATATTGCTGCCTTAAGATAATGATTTTTTCAAAGGTCAACTTTCCATTCATGGCCGTCTCTATCACCCCGTTTAAAAAGAATTTAATCCACTGTTCTATATTACTCGTCGCCCGGACCATCGTAAGAGAGTCGTAGTATGAACCTCGATTTCTCTCAAAAAAGTCAGAGAGGTAAAGAGTTGGCTTGTTGAGAAAGCCCAAATCAACCAATTGCAAAGTTATAAGCAACCTACCAATCCTGCCGTTACCATCTAAAAACGGATGAATAGTCTCAAACTGGTAATGGGTTATTGCTATCTTTATGAGATTAGGTATCTCAAGCGCTTTATTGTGCCAAAATTTTTCAAGGTCTGAAAGTAGCGCGGAAACCTCTGAATGGTGAGGTGGAACAAAGAAAGCATCGTCTGGCCTAGAACCACCAATCCAGTTTTGACTGTTCCTTATTTCACCTGGCTGCTTATGCCTCCCTCTCGCATTTGATAGAAGGATTTTGTGTGTTTCCCTCAAGAGTCTTATCGAAAGAGGCAACTTTGCTAGTTCTTCAATAGCATAATTCATGCCCTTTATGTAGTTCTGAACCTCAACCCAATCATCCCTTTTTTCTGGTGTAATTTCTTCCTCGGGTAGAACTGCCTCATCAATTTGTGTTTTTGTGCCCTCTATTCGACTGGAAGTGGTTGCCTCTTTTCTGATATGCATCATTATAAAGAAATCGACATCAGGAATCAGAGTTGAATATGCATTAAGTTCCCCAACATATCGGGTTGCCTCTTCTAAGAGCACATTTATTTTCTTATCACTCCAAACAAAGCTCTTGTTGATAAGAGATGGCATGAAGCTTTTGTATTCATATTGTTGGACATATCGTCCGGCCTTAAAATCTGTTGCCATTTTTGAACATTAATTATTTCTTGTCTCCAATTTATAAAACTTTTGAACATTTGTCAACCCTTATTTTCAAAATAATATCTTTTTGAAGATATAGATACTCATATTAGCAAAATTCAAATCACCAATTAAAAACAGAGCAAGGCTGTAAGCTCTGTTTTTCCCAGTCTCAAGCAAGACAAGCTGTCGAAAAAGTGCTAAATTATGGTTATGAATGTAGGCGCTGTTTTTATCGGACTTGTGACGGGATTTACCTCGGCTTTCTTCGGCATTGGCGGAAGCAGTATCGACACACCGGTCATCCGGACATTTCTGAACCTTCCTCCGCTTCAGGCGCTGGCAACGCCTCTGCCGCTGACCATCCTGACCGCTTCGATCGCTATTTTCTCCTATCGCAAAGTTAGTCTAATCCATTACCGCGTAGCTGGGCTGACTCTTCTGACTGCTTTTCCCACCATGATCATCGGCTCGTTTGCCACTGCCATTCTACCGGGAAAATTCCTGATGCTGTTTACCGCTGTCGTTTTGGTGCTGGTCGGGATCGACTTCATCGTGAAAGATTTGGCTGAGAAAAGCTTCGCCATGCTGGACTACCCAGAGGAGCGGCCGGCTTGGAAGATTCTCATTGTGGGCGGCGTGATCGGCCTCCTGTCCGGCGTCTTGGCCAATGGCGGCGGAATCTTTTTTGTACCGGCCTTTGTCATGCTCTTCGGCTTGAAAATAAAGGAAGCCATCGCCACTTCTCTGCTCGTCGTTTTGATCATTGCTCTGCCCGGCGCGGCTATTCAAGCATCGCTCGGGCACGTCAATCTGGCGGTGATGCTGTCACTGGCGCTTGGCGTCATACCGATGGCATATCTCGGCGCCAAGCTTGATATCAAGACGAAATCAAAGGTAGTTATGCTGCTTTACGGAATCACAATGGTTGTCTTTGGCATTTATTTTTTCGCCAGCCAGCTCTTGGCTCAGTTTTAATCACAAAAAAACAGAGCACGGTTATATGCTCTGTTTTTGTTACTGGTCTGAGAGCTACTTAAGAATCTCACCGCATAATTAAGATTAAAAATCAGCTTGCCGGCTGAAACCCCATAATTCCGGCTACAATTCGTTCAAAACTTCGTCACAATATCCCGATATTATTCCTTATTTTTCACGCCTTTCGCTCTAAATTATGGAATTTCAGGCTCGACATGAGATTCTTGCGCAGGCTCTTAAAAAATGTGAGCAATTGTCCAGACCACGCTGTCGGATCGTCATAAAACCCTCGACAAAATAATTCCTTTATGATATAGTGAATCAGTTGTTTTTATGGAGGCGAGCCCTTCCAAGGAATTGATCTAGAAGATTATACTCGAGAATTCATACTAGCGACCAAGAATAGTATGAATAATATAGAAAGAGTGTAAATGCACAGCAAATCTTTCAGTTCTGTCAGAACTGTAAAATCGGGCAACTCGTTTAGTAAAAACCGAGGCAAATCTGCCTCACAGAACTCAAATAGGCACAAATCGAGCATATCAAAGTCGAAAGGCTCTCATGTTCCTTTTGGCTCTGCTCCAAGAAAGTCTGCGTCCTTTGGTGGTGCGCGTTCCAACTTTGGCCGTGGACCAAAAAGGTTCCGTGGTGTCAAGAAAGCCACCATGGATCCAAACAAATTTATAAAGAAGGCAGTCCCTGTCGCCGAAGTGGAGGAATATGTGGCCAAGCACAAGTTTTCTGACTTCCGCCTCTGCCAAGAACTCAAAAATAATATTCTCGCTAAAGGCTACGAGACCCCGACTCCTATCCAGGATCAGGCCATCCCCCACGCTTTAGACGGTCGTGATATCATCGGTATTGCAGCTACCGGTACCGGCAAGACCGCCGCTTTTATTATTCCATTAATCAATAAAGTCTTCGTGGGCCAAAACCAAAAGGTTTTAATAATCACCCCGACTCGCGAACTTGCTTCCCAGATCGACAAGGAACTCCGGGAATTCTCCCGCGAAATGCGAATTCGATCCGTTCAATGTATTGGCGGAGCCCGCATCGGCAAGCAGATATCAGACATTTGCCAAAACCCTCAGTTTGTCATCGGTACACCGGGAAGACTTAATGATCTGATAAAGAGAGGTAAATTCAGAACCGGCGATATCCAAAGCATCGTTCTCGACGAAGTGGACCGAATGCTGGATATGGGATTTATTGATGACATCCGCACCATCCTCAGCAATCTGTCACAAAACCGCCAATCACTCTTCTTTTCAGCTACGATTTCCCCGAGGATTTCTTTATTAATCCAAAGCTTTATGAATAGTCCTGTCACCGTCTCGGTAAAAACCGCTGTAACTAGTGACAATGTCGAGCAAGACATCGTCAAAGTTGGATTTGACAAAAGAAAAATAGATGTCCTGCACGAGATTCTGATCAAACCTGAATGCGAGAAGGTTTTAATATTCGGAAGGACAAAAAGAGGCGTGGAGCTTCTGTCGAAAGAGCTAAACATCCGAGGGTTCAAGACCTCCTCTATCCACGGAGACAAACCGCAGAATAAGAGAGAACGGGCCCTACGACAATTTAAGCAAAATGACCTAAATGTCCTTTGCGCCACCGATGTGGCGGCCCGCGGACTTGACATCGACGATGTCACACATGTCATTAACTATGACCTGCCTGAAAACTATGAGGACTATGTTCATAGAATAGGCAGAACAGGCCGAGCAAACAAGCGCGGCACCGCCCTCACTTTTGTGAGCTAATTCCCGTAAACAAAAACAGAGCAAGGTTGTATGCTCTGTTTTATTACTGGTCTCTAGAAAATGTGAGCGATAATCCAGACCACGCCTGCGAAAATCGTTGTTAAAAGGCAAATTTTGAAGTAAAATAAGCTTATTGGTAGGAAAAATTACGAGGGCTTTCCCCTCTTTTTTAAACTGCAAGCACATACATACGGAGGTTATTATGAGCAACCGAGCTTCCTGCTTCAGAGGTATTGCTAGGGAAAATGTAGCATGTATTTCATTTCCCTCAGCTCTTTTCGAGGAGTTTCAGAAACAACTGCGCGAAGAGGCAAAAGCGAGGGAAAAAGGCTGGTATTATTTCCGGGAAAGCACGTACAATCGCACGTCTCACTGCTTCCTGGAAATCAAGACGCCTAACTGCTTCGAAGAATTCAAGGAGTTCTTCGGGGGCTTCTGCGAAGAGCATGACCTTAACTACAACTTCTGACAACCCTGCAAGCAAACGAATACCTGAAAGGAGGTGAAAGCATTGTCACCTTATGATAATGAGAGGAAACCGCCAACCATCAACAAGGAAGATGCCATGAAGATCATGGAGATGGTCTGGCATCAGGAAGAGGTCATGGTCGCGCTCTCGGACGGTAGTGAAGTGTGTCTGAAGAATGATCACGGCTCCCAGGAACCCGACATCAGCGCAGACAGAAGCTACGAGATACACCCTGAACCCCTGGAAAAGCTCGTCTTCAGGCTCCTGGAAACGAAGCAGCCCTTCATCGTCCAGGCCAACGGACAGCGCAAGATCTGCGGCTACTTCGCCATCGCCCGTGTAACCAAGGCGGGCTAAACCTCGCTCAATCATTTCGCACCTTGATCAAGGCGGCCCGCCCGGGTCGCCTTTTTCTTTTGCCAAAAACACTTTAGTTTACCCTGAGCGAAGCCGAATGGGTCAAGAGAGATTTTGTATACTTGTTTGAACTCTATAAAATTTTTATAATTATCTCATGCCAAAAGGAAAAACAAATAATATTCTTTTTATTGATGGCTCCAACTTATATGGCGGGCTCACAGATTTACTGAATCCTGGAGAATATTTTGACTTTTCTGCTTTTCTCGCCTGTGTTGAGAAAGATATTAAAATTTCTAAGGTTAAATTTTACGGAACCTACATGATTGAGGACTCAAGTCAAAGCAGTGCAAAACAGCTGACTGCAAAAGCACAAATTGAGTTCTTTAATAATGCAAAGAGTCATCCAAAGGTGGAGTTTATTGAAGGACATTTTTCAAAAACTTCAGGGAAAGAAAAGGGCGTTGACGTAAAGCTGGCTGTTGATTTGGCACTCAGCGCATGCACGAATGATTTTGATGAAGCAATTATCATGACAGGAGATGCTGACTTGTCATACGCTGTAAGGAGAGCAAAAGACCTCGGAAAGCAAGTTCATCTAGCCGCCTTCGCAAGCAGATTTCCTTATGGACTTTCTTTTATGGCAAATAAAAGATTTGTCTATGATTATAAAAAATATTTTGTAAAAAAAGCGTTGCCCCTTTATCGTAAACCGCCGCGATATCTAAAAGTTAGAAATATTACAAAGAGCATAAAGGTTTTGCATATATAAATAAAAGACCCGGCGCTCATCACGCCGAGTAGGTATAAAGAAGATACCATAGAGATATCCCCAAGTCAATGCCTTTCTTTTCCTCAACATAATAATTTTACTTTAGTAAAAGCCAAAATTCAATCTCAATTCCTAATTCAAAAGGTGAAATCTTCTACCGGCTGTCGATTTGATATATGAATAAAGCATGCATAAAGCTTTCGCTATGACAAACCACGCAAAAGGGTTTAGGTCACGCCCCGGAACGCCTTTTTCTTTTCCAAAATAATTTCTAACAACTTATAAACCTCCGGGCGGCCGCTACTGCGGCCGCCCTGAACCGAACATGGGGGTAAAGTTCCGGGCAAGATCCACCAGGCACTGCATGCGCTCCTGTCCTCCTTTAGTGCAACTTTCCGTACTTGGACAGATCGGGCAGATATACCTCTTTAAGTATGCTGGCCTGTCTGTCGCAAGTACTTCTTCCAGATTTTTGATTGCCTCCCCATAAGTCATGATTGCTCCTGTCTCTCTTTGACTGAGTGGTTTGCCCAGTCTACGTTTTGTGGATCAATCACTTCCTGGCAGTACCTGCACGTGAACTCGCTGTCGCGCATCTGATCTTCGAAAAGCATTTTCCCGCAATTCAGACATTTCACAAACCCGTACCCCGGTAACCTCATGGAAAGCCCCCTCGAAGTTCGATTACGGCTTCAGTTTAAAATAATTTGCTATGCATAGCATTGTGCCAGCCTATAAAAATCGCGTTAAAATCAAAAGAGGCGGTATGTAACCTGCCTCTTTTTTTGGGATTTCCGATCATTGCATTTACATTCTTTCTTGTCCGGCAGCCCAGAAACCAAGCACTGCGATCACGATACCTGTAACCACGAGCGTCCAAGTCAGAGCCGCGCCCGTAATAGCCAGAAAAGGAATGGCTATAACCCAAAGGCCCAAGATAGCATTTAGCCACTGTTGCCAGAGCGATTGGCGCATAGCAGCGCCCCAGAAACCGACGATAGCGACGACGATACCGGTTATGACCAGTGTGGTCATGCTTGCGCCAAGTCCTATCAAAGGAACCACTATCAGCCAGAGGCCGAGAACGCCATTTACCCACTCTTGCCAACCGGTGCTGGTCGCGGCAGAGCCGTATCGCTCCGCATACGCATGGGAACGAAATTCCTTTCCTTCTTCCTTTTCTTCTTTTTTATGTTCAGGTTCTTCTCTTGCCATTTGTATCACCTCCTTTTTAATCCTTCGTAGCTTTACGCGAAGAAGGACTTTATTCTATCTGCACCAATTATGTACTTCTGTCCGGCAAATGCATCTGCAGATTTTATAAAAATGCTGTCCAAAATACTGTAATTTTTTACCCCAAAAATAAACCGGGCGGCAACCGCTTTCGCGGCCGCCGCCTGTCAATCACTTGCTTGCCCTATGCCAGAGCAGAAATCCTCTCGGGTGCCTTTTCTGCCATATCTTCTACTCCTACCATCGAGGGGAAAAAACGAAGATTCCCCTTGACCGCTAGTCTTGGCGCCGGCTTGATTGCCAACATTTCGGCAATCAGCGGACTGTCCTCAAGCACTAGACTAGTCCTGTGCCAGAGAGAAAGGCCCTTTCGGGTCACTATCCAGGTGAGGACGCCATCAAAAAGCGGATGGTCGACAGTAGTAATGCCGTCAACCAAGGTGTGCGCCCCCGATCTTCGCAACGCTTCAAGCGCTGCCAGCACTTCATCCCCCCACAAGGGGATGCTGCCTCTCAACACTTGTTTTATCGACTTGAGCATTTACCCTCCAATTTCCCCTACCTAGTGTGGTGTAATGTATAATGAGTGAAGCAAACTTTAAATAATGGTCAAGGTACAACGGTTACATATGATACCACAAAGGATATCCTAAGTAAAGAATATTTTGTTTACGCTAAAAGAAAATATGCAAAAGCCTTTGCCAAATGTCAGTTTTTGTGGTATCATTACATGTTAATTTTTATGGTTGAATTTGCCCTTGAAAAGATTGCTTTTGAAGGACAGGTAAATCTGTAAAAAGAATTACGAGGTAAAAGGAGCAGGACTATGAAAACCGGACTACCTGACGAACTCAAGAGGCGCATGATGGCAATGGACGGCCGTGGCCGTACCATCCAAAGGATCGAAACCTTCGGCAACATTAACGGCCTCAACGGCGCACTCATCAAGCTGGCGGGCCGGCCTTAC
>JAJYFH010000078.1 GCA_021791015.1 bacterium
CCATTACCTGTCCGACCAAAAATCCAAAGGCCTGTTGCTTGCCAGACTTGTAATCTTCGATGACTTTTGTGTTTGCATCGAGAACTTCTTGGATAATTTTTTCAATCTCGCCGGTATCGGTAATCTGCTTCATCCCCTTTTCTTCGATAATTGCGTTGGCGCCCTTTCCCGAGCTAAACATCTCACCAAATACATCTTTGGCTTGTTTGCCGGAAATCGTGCCTTTTTCGATTGCAATCATGAGTTCGGCCATGTTTTCCGGTTCTATTTTTATACTGTCGATTCCGACTGAACTCTCATTCATTTTGCCGGCAAGCTCACTGATTATCCAATTGGATAATCTGGTTGCATATTTTTTCATAATTTCGGAGTTCTCGGCAGCTTCCCTAATGTGTTCCAACGTTTGTTCGAAATAGTTTGCTGTATCCAGGTCATCAGATAAATAACTTGCGTCACGATCATTTAGCCCGTATTCGGATACAAACCTCGCTTTTTTCTCCCAAGGCAGTTCCGGCATCTGTGACCTAATTTTATCTAGATCAATCTCCACAATGTCATTCCCGCGCAGGCGGGAATCTATTTTCTGCGTGTTGATTTTCGGAATGTCCGGCTCCGGAAAATATCGGTAGTCATGGGCTTCTTCTTTTGATCTCTGGCCTAAAGTCTTGCCCTTTGCGTCATCCCATCCACGGGTTTCTTGGGCGACCTTTTTACCTGCATCCAAGAGATCGGATTGTCTTTCAATCTCATAGTTAACGGCCCGCTCAATCATTTTAAACGAGTTCATATTTTTTACTTCTACTTTGGCGCCGAGTTTTTTCTCACCATATTTTCGAAGTGAAATATTGACGTCGCAACGCAGATTGCCCTGCTCCATATTAGCATCAGAAATTTGCAGATGGCGAAGTAGCGAACGGAGAGCCTGCATAAATACCCGGGCTTCCGCCCCGCTCCGGAGGTCCGGCTCGGTTACAATTTCAATCAGCGGTGTGCCAGCGCGATTTAAGTCAACCAGAGATGTGCCATTTTTGGCATGCACCAACTTTCCGGCATCCTCCTCCAGATGTATGTGATGCAGGTGAATTTCTCTTTCCGCCTTGTCTGTCATTCTGACCTGTCCAGAATCTTTTTCTACGTCAATCTTCAAACTGCCGCCATCTTTTTTGTCATTCCCGCGAAGGCGGGAATCTATACCAATGTCAATCTTTAAGCTGCCTCCAATCACCGGCGGGTTGGTAGCCGATGATATCTGATAAGCCTTTGGCAAATCCGGATAAAAATAGTTTTTGCGCTCAAAGTTAAACTCCTCGGCTATTTCAGCATCAAGCGCCATGCCTAAGAGCATTGTCCACTCGATAGCTTGGCGGTTCGGCACCGGCAAAGTTCCGGGGAAACCCATGCACACCGGACAAACATTCGTATTCGGGCCCGATTCAACAGAATGATTGTCTGAGCCGCAAAACATTTTTGACTTCGTCTTAAGCTGGGCATGTATCTCAAGCCCGATCACCGCTTCATATTCTTGCATAATCTCAATTTTAGCAGAAAGGTATCAAATTTGGAATTTTGACATTGAAAATTGATTGAAAATTGAAAACTGAACCTTGAAAATTATTATTATAGCTTTTCCATCAGCTCTCTCTTCTTCTGGTCATATTCTTCTTGCGAGATGATGTGATCATGAAAGACCTTGGCCAACTGCTCCATTTCCTCAATGGCATCGGTTGTTGCCTGCCTCCTGCTAGCTGGGTTGTGTAAAATAAGCTGGTGATTTATTTCCTGGAAAAACTGCGGTGTTCTTTTCCTGTGTTTTGAGAAGAACTGGAGTTTAAACTTTTGACCGTAATAGTCAATAAAAATAGTGTCAAAAACGACACCTTCGTTCATGTCCGCACTTAGAGCCCCTAGATACATTGGCCATATGTCATAGGAGAGTCCGAGCGGCCACCTGATAATGATTATGATTCTTCGATCTGTTAGGATTGTCCAGCGATACCACTTTGTATAGCTCCAGACTTCTTTTACTATGTCAGCTACCCTCTCTCCTTCATCCAGAACCACATCCAGTTGCTTCTTCATTCTTTTTGGCAATAAGTTTTCCATGATTGCCCTCCCTGCATACCATAAGAGTAGTATGTTCATATCTAAAAAAACATGGTGAAATTACCGAAAACAGCCATGTATTTTTGTGCAGCTTTATAGTCTATCAATCAACTTCTTTTTCTTCTTGTTATATTCATCGGAGCTGATTTTATTTTCATAAAAAGTCTTTGCCAGCGCTTCTAACTCTGCTCTTGCTGCCATCTTCTGGCTTGCCTCTTCTACCTGCCTTCCGTTTTCCATCTGTGAGTCTCTTGCCTTTTCTATTCTTTCGAAAAACTCTATTGTTCTTTCCCTGTCCTTTGGTAAAAAATTTATAACAAAATATACGCTCCCTGTTATCATGATGTAAATTGTGTCCAGTATCACCCCTTCAATCATTTCAAAATTCGATCTCTCTAGAACAATTTGTGTTATGTCGAAAGTTAAGCCAAAAAGCATTTTCTTGATTAAGTATACCCTCTTGTTGGTCAAAACCACCCACCTGTTTCGTTTATAGAAACTCCAAGGCTCTTTGCGAAAATCAATAGGTTTTTCGTCGAACTCCAAAACCTTGCTTAGCTCACCTTGGATGTCTTTTGGTATTCCGTCCATGCCAACATACTAGGCATTCTCGCGCTCAAAAACATTATGAGAAATGACAAAAACCCGAAAAGCACAAGATTTATTTTATAGCGCCTGCAGTTCTTTCAAAGCTTTTTCGAAATATGAAATCACTTTTTTTACTTCTGCGGGATAGATCTCGTGCTCCGCATCGTGGACCATTCTGTTTCTCATTTTGTGGGCTTCCCAAAGGTTTTGATAGTCATAATAACTGCGAAACAAGCCCTTCGACTTTTTTAGCCTATCTGCCATCGTGCCTGCCGACCCGACCTTTGCCTTGAGGACATAGTCAACCAGTTTGTCCGCGTCCATGACAGCCACTTTATATGTGCTGGGTTTGCCCTGATTCATCAAATCATTGATCTCTCTCCATCTTCTCCTTACTAGATCCT
>JAJYFH010000014.1 GCA_021791015.1 bacterium
TTGAATCTGCGACTCTGCCAGAGTGTTCCATTCCCCGCACTGGACGCACTTCCCCTGCCAGCGGTCATAAATCGCACCGCAGCTTGCGCATATATATTGTGTTTTGACCTTTGCCATATTTTCGTTCCCTCGTTACCTATTTAGTAATAAAATTATTGACTTTTACACAACACTTGCTATAATGACCTCATAATCACGATAAGAGACTATCCGAAGGGTTTTGTCCCGAGGCAATGTCTCTTTTTTGTTTTCTTCGGACTTTTTGCTTATATTCTAACTTGCCTCTTAAATTATTCATAAAAACAATGCTGTCTGAAAATTTACGCAGCAACGATGAGTACTTAAACCTGTTTGGAATCATTAAATTTAGCAGTTTGCCTTGTCCCAACAGATATTCAACAAGACAGTAAAAGTCACCATCGCCGGTTACTATCAAAGCTTTCCCATAGTTTTTATACTCCACCATTGCATGCAGCACTAACTCCGCATCCACATTGCCCTTAACTTTGCCATTTGGCAAAATCAGGGTTGGCTTAAAAACCAGGATGTAGCCAAACTCTTGTAATGATTTATAAAGAGTTTGATGTTCACCTATGTAACCGATAAATATAAAAGCCTTCTCAATTTTATACTTATCTCTTAAATATATGCGAAAAGACCTAAAATCCAGCCTCCAGCCTTGATCCTTAATCGCTAAGTTCAAGTTTTGCCCATCTATAAAAGCATAATTCTTGTCTTTCTTCTTACCCATGCGACTATTTTAGAGCACATTGAAAACACAAAACAAGTAGACAGGATAAAAGGCGGCAAATCGTAGCAACTTAGCAACTTAGCAACTTAGCAACTTAGCAACTTAGCAACTTAGCAACTTAGCAACTTTTAAATTGTAGCAACTACTTGCTTTTTACCTTTTTCTTCTCAGCTTTTATTTCGAGAACATAAAACTGCAGCTTTTCGCCCATCTTCATAACGGATATGATGTCGCCTTCCTTGAATTCACCCGAGAGCATGCCTTCGGCAAGCGGCGATTCGATGTAGTTTTCGATAGTTCGGCGCATCGGCCTGGCACCGTTTTCAACATCATAACCGTGTTCCATCAGGAATTTTTTGGCGCTTTCCGAAACTTTGAGTGTTATGTTTTTCTCATCCAACCGGTCTTGAAGCTCTTTCAGCTGCAATGTTACGATCTTTTTAACATCAGCCTTTGCCAGAGCGCGAAATACAATTATTTTATCGACTCTGTTTATAAACTCCGGCCTAAATCTTGCCTTCACAGTCTCCATCACTTCATCCGAAATTTTTTTGTGAAGCGCTTCAAACTTCTTTTCTTCAGTTTCGTTTTCAGCGTTAAATCCAAGTTTCACCGTCTTGAACATTCTCTCGGCGCCAACATTTGAAGTCATGATAATTACCGTGTTTCGAAAGTCAACTTTCACACCCTTCGCGTCGGTCAAGTGCCCGTCTTCCAGGATTTGCAAAAACATGTTAAAGACATCCGGATGGGCCTTTTCGATCTCATCCAGCAAGATTACGGAGTAAGGTTTGCGGCGAATGATCTCTGTTAATTGCCCGCCTTCTTCAAACCCCACATAACCCGCCGGAGCGCCGATTAAGCGAGCCACATTATGCTTCTCCATAAATTCGCTCATGTCAATCTTGACCAGCATGTCTTGGGAGTTAAACATCTCACTAGCCAAAACTTTCGCCAACTCTGTTTTGCCGACACCGGTCGGGCCAAGGAATATGAATGTCCCAATTGGCCTTTTTTCATTAGAGATGCCCGTCCTGGACCTTCGAATCGCTTGAGAAATTTCCTTTATCGCTTCATCCTGGCCGATAATGCCCTTCTTCAGGTTCTTTTCCAAGTTCAAAAGGCTTTCGCTTTCTTTTTTAATCAAGCGAGTAATCGGAACTCCGGTTGCAATGGATATGACTTCTGCTATACTTTCGGCTGTGATTTGAGGCTCTTCAAAACTCTTGGTTATTTTCTTGAGATTCCTTATTTTGACTTCAAGCAACTCTTCTTTCTGTTTGTACTCAGCCGCGGAAATATACTTTGCCGCGATAACCGCCTCTTCTTTTTTGTTTATGGTTTCGCGCAGCTCTTTTTCCAGCTCCTTTAAGCTCCTTGACGGGCTCTTGCCTTTTTTGATCTTCAGTAAACTTGCCGCTTCATCTATTAAATCAATCGCTTTGTCCGGCAAAAATCTGTCTGAGATGTATCTCTTCGAGAGCTTTACGGCAGCTTCCAAAGACTCGTCGGTTATCTTCACCTTGTGGTAATCCTCGTAATTAGAACGGATGCCTTTTAGGATCTGTAAGGTCTCTTCCGGGCTTGGCTCGGTTAATGTTACCGGCTGAAATCTGCGCTCTAACGCCGCGTCTTTCTCGATGTATTTTCGATAGTCGTCAAATGTAGTGGCGCCGATTATCTGAATCTCGCCTCGCGATAGGACCGGCTTTAGAATGTTTGCCGCATCTATCGCTCCCTCGGCCGCGCCAGCACCGACAATGGTGTGCATCTCGTCAATGAAGAGAATGACATCTTTGTTTTCCTTTAAGCCCTCGACTATTTTCTTGAGCCTTTCCTCGAACTCGCCGCGGTATTTGGTACCGGCAATGACGTTTGCCATATCAAGCATTAAAATTCTCTTCCCTATCAGCTGTTCGGGCACATCTTCGGCAACAATTTTTTGGGCAAGCCCTTCCACCAGAGCGGTTTTCCCGACTCCCGGTTCGCCAACTAAAACAGGATTATTCTTTGTGCGCCTGTTTAAAATTGAAATAACGCGTGAGATTTCCTTGCTTCTGCCGACAATCGGATCAAACTCTTTCTTTTTTGCTTTTTCCGTAAAATCTATACTGTAAGCCTCGAAGGCTTTATTCTTATCATTATGCCGCGGGAAGTTTCGGTTGTAGCCATTTGGGCCCGCATCAGGATATTCTTCTCCAAAGTAGTTCATGCCTTGATCCATACTTTTTTGCAAAAACCTGTCCAGCTCGGCAAGCAAATTGTCCATCTGGATATCTTTTTTCTTTAGAAGCGTGTAGGCTTTTGACTTCTTCGCCATCAGAACTCCGCGAAGCAAATGTTCAGTGCCTATATAGTTTGATTGGTAGTTTTTGCCAAGACCCATGGCAATCTCAAGAGAGCTCTTTGCCGGTTCCGCTAGTGTCGCAAGAGTGGTCGCATTGTCCAAAGACCCCAAGCCTTCAGGTTTGACAGGAACATTGACGCTCTGAAATCCGGCATTCTTAAGCAATTTCGAACCGACAGAATCGCTCACCAGATATATTCCAAGCAATATGTCGTCGGTATCTATGCTAGCGCTTTTTGATTTCGCAATCTGCTGAGCATTTAGCAAACTCTGCTTAGCATTGCTTGTAAATCTTTCAAAAAGATTAAATTCTTGCATGTTATCCCCCTTTTTTAATTACCTGATTTTTTCTCCTCCGCCAAAGCCTCTTCGACTTGTTCTTCATTAGATGGGCCTTGTTCTGACGGTTCCTCCGGCGCCTCCGCTTTACCATCTTTTGCGGCGTCCGCATTATCCGCATCATCTTCAGTATCTTGCTGCTCTCCTACAATAGCGGCTGCCAACTCGTCTTCAGAAGCGGCTTCCTCGGCTGACACTTCCGGCTCAGTATTTTCCTTAGTGTCTACTTCTTGCGGCTGCTTGGCTTCTTCCGGAACGTCTTCTTCCTCTCCGGTTTGCTCTCCTGTTTGAGATTGGATATTCTGAATGATTGCATCTTCAATATCGCCTGCCTTCTTTGCCTCCGGTACTTCTGCGGCTTTTGCTGCAGTCTCAACACCGGACTCATCAGCGCCGGCTATGTCAACATTCCAGCCGGTAAGCTTTGCTGCAAGCCTTACATTTTGTCCCTTCTTGCCGATTGCCAAAGAAAGTTGGTCTTCCGGAACCTTCACGGTGGCTTTCTTCTCTTTCTCGTCAACCTCTACATCGACTACTTTCGCCGGAGACAAAGCGTTTGTAATGTATGTTTTGATATCCGGATCCCATAGGATAATGTCGATTTTTTCATCCCCTACTTCATTCATAACCGACTGCACCCTTGACCCTCTTTGGCCAACTAGCGCGCCGACCGGATCGATGCCTGCCTGATCAGCGGTAACGGCAATTTTGGTTCTTTCACCGCCTTCGCGCGCAATTGATTTTATCTCAATGGTTCCTGCAAGTATTTCGGGGACTTCCATTTCAAACAATTTCCTGATCATGTCGGGATGGCTTCTGGAAATGACTATTTGCGGACCGCGGGATGAGCTTTCCACGCGCACCACAAAAACTCTCATTCTCTGCCCGGGATAATAATGCTCTCCGGACATTTGCTCTGACTTGTATAAAATACCGGTAGCCTTGCCGAGATCCACTATAACCGTATCTCCCTCGACTCTTTGAACGACGGCATTTACCAGCTCGCCTTCCTTATCCTTAAATTCGTCAAATATCATGTCTCTTTCCGCTTCGCGAATCCTTTGGATGATTACCTGCTTTGCGGTCTGGGCGGCGATTCTTCCAAAGTCGGCCGGCACATCCATAATCTCTACCATATCACCGACTTTTGCGCCTTTCTTCACTCGATCAGCTTTTACCACATCTATCTGAGTCATGGGGTCCTCTACCTCGTACACCACTTCCTTGGATACAAAAACCTGGATTCCTCCGCTTTCTTCATCTATCTCAACTCTTACCTCTTGGTTTTTCGAGCCATAATCCTTCTTGTAAGCGCTAGCTAGAGCCGCCTTTACTGTTTCCATAACAACATCGCGAGAAAGGTTTTTCTCGTCGCATATCTGGTTTATCGCTGCTGTAAATTTTGTCTGCATTTCTTCTCCCTTGTCCCGGCCGAAACGCCGGGGAATCAATCCGGCAAAGCCGGCCCCCTGCTTTAATGATATTATTTTATTCTTTTACTACTTGGTTTTACAACTGACATTTGCCCAAAAACTACATAACTATTTTGTAGAAATTTATCGCATATGTCGACAATAAAAGCCGGAAAATTTCCGACCTGCATCAATTATAAACACCCAAATACCTGGTGTCAAGAATAATTATCGGTAATTATATACTTGACACACCTACACGCTTAAGCTATCATATAAGTAAGAATATTTAACTCTTAAGGAGGGTTATGAAAGAGGCCAACTTACTTACGTTCTATGAAAGGTTTAAGGATGAACAAGATTGCAGAGACTATCTTGCTAAGTTGAGATGGAACGATAAAACTACCTGTCCTCATTGCGGTTCTATTAACGAAGCATACAAATACAAAGACGGCAAACTATTCAAATGCAAAGCTTGCAAGAAGCAGTTTACGGTAAAAGTGGGCACTATCTTTGAAGACAGTCAGATATCTTTACAAAAATGGTTTTTAGCGATTTATTTGGCCACCAGCCTGAAAAGCGGTATCTCTTCCGTTCAACTCTCTAAATACTTGGGCATTACTCAAAAAACAGCTTGGTTTATGCTGCACAGAATAAGAAAAGTAATAGAGATGGAAGATATGGCATTTTTTGGGGATATAGAGGCAGATGAACCATATATAGGCGGCAAAACACAAAACAGACAGTTAAGCAAAAGAAATAAGGATAATACGAAAGAAGTAGTCTTCGGTATGGTAGAAAGAAAAGGAAAGACTGTAATGAAGCACGTTAAGAGTTCTGGAGTAAGCTCACTTATCCCCATTATTCAAGGAAGGGTTCAACAAAAAGATTCATCAAGAATATTCAGTGATGAATGGGGATCATACAGAAGTTTAAAGAAGCTCGGCTACTTCCATGAAAAAGTTAATCATCATAAGGGAGGGTATGTTAACGGTGAAGTCCACACCAATACTATTGAGGGAGTATGGAGCCAACTAAAAAGAGGCGTTAACGGAGTGTACCACCACGTCAGTGCCAAACATCTTCAAAAATATTGTGATGAGTACGGTTATAGATACAACACAAGAGGACTTGATGACTTTGAAAGATTCAATGACTGGTTTAATTTTGTTAATAAAAAGAGACTAACCTACAAGACTCTGGTTGCTAAAAACTCATGAACTCAGAGACGAAAATAGTGTACGCCTGCGTCCACTATTATTAGTCATTTGTGTGTTTAATTTTAGAAATTTCACTACGCTATCTTTATATATTTATATACAACATCATTAAACTTGAATAATAATATAACCTTTACTAATATCCCCAGACTTACTTCCGACTACTTATTCTTTTTAGACCTGGCCATCTTCTTTAAGACTTCATCAAAACCGCCCTTGATCTTTAATCTTTTTTCGGCAGGCTTTAGTTGCTTTTTCTCGTCCTTCTCTACTTCTTCTTGAATTCTTTCTATATCCTGTTTATCCATGTATTTTATTATACCTTATTATCTTAAATATCTCCCTAAAATAGTTTAAGCAAAAGTATCAAAATAGTGTCAGCTTACTGACACTGAATAATCTAAAATCCGTGCTTAAATCGAGAAGAATCACTACGCTAATATTTATATATAATAGTAATTATTTTTAATTAACTGCCACAATCTTTAAACTTCAACTTCATTTACTGGATCAAACAAAAAAAACTAATCCTTCGCTTTATAATTCCGCAAATTAATATCCTGATATTCCCCAAATCCATTAGACTTATTCAAAACAAACCTTTCAGAATTTCCCTCACCTTGAAAGTTATATGGTATAATTTTGTCAACTTAAGTTTTAAATTATTATTATGTCAGAAAGACCATCAATAGAAGATATGCAGGGAGCAAAGTTCCTGAAAGAAAAATACGATTTGCATAATAGTCCCGAGGTGGAGTCGGCTGTTAGTCGTGCAGAGGCAAGGACAGGCGAGAAAATAGCAAAAAATCCTGACGCTCGCATCCGGAACTATCTGGACCGCCTCTCAAATATCATCAATCCATCAGAAATAGAGGGAAGCCCCGACTTTGACAGGCAGGAACGGAATCTGTCTATGCTCAAAAATGCCATGTACGATAAGTTCGTTATCAAGCCCGACGAAATTCCTGAAAGCTATTGGGAAAACCAAAAACGGATTATTCGCGAACGGGGACAGGGCGCCGACCTAGATCAAGTAGACTTTGAAGAGCTAAAAAGGCAAAACACAGAGGCGATTATCGCCGACCAAAGATCCAGCATGGACACATGGGTTGACTATCTCGCCTCAAAAGACGCTACATATCCTGACTAGCTCAAATACTTCGCTATCCGCAGTGTGACTAGCATGGGCGGATTTGACAAGGAAAGGCACGCTTTTACAAAACGCTCAAAAGGCACCACAAAACCATTTCCCGATCTAAACCGAGAGGCCCTTGCCTATGTTCTGGATGTGGTTGAAAAGAAATATGAAGGCAAAACTGACCTTGAAAGTCTGGAGGGGGAGAAAAAGGAACAGTTTGAGAAACTCTTGACTTCAGAAAACTTCGCCAAGCTTTACGCCTGGGCGATAGAGGAAGTGACGCCTGCTTCGGTAGAGCAGATTAAAAACACAGAGGGTAAATGGGTGAAGTACGAGCAAGGCTCGGATCATATGCCACTTGTCGAATCGCTACAAGGCCATGGCACCGGCTGGTGTACGGCGGGAGAGTCGACTGCCAGGGCTCAGCTTGATGGTGGCGATTTCTATGTGTACTACTCATATGACCAAAACGACAATCCCATCATACCCCGAGTAGCTATCAGAATGGAAGGCGGCAGTATCGGCGAGGTTCGCGGTATCGCCGAGGAGCAGAACCTTGATCCATATATCGGAGAGGTTGTACTAGAGAAACTGGAGAAGTTTCCCGACGGTAGAAATTATGAAAAGAAAGTTACCGATATGAAGCTTCTGACTGAAATCGACAATAAAGTAAAATCCAAACAAGAACTTAACAAAGACGACCTCACTTTTCTCTATGAAATCGACTCTAAAATCCAGGGATTCGGCTATCAGGAGGACCCGAGGATAAAAGAAATCAGGGAGCAGAGAAACCCAGAGGAGGACGCGCTTATAGTTTTGGAGTGCCAAGCGGATGAGATAGCCCATAACCAAGAAGAAATCAGTGAGAAGACAAAAGCATACATCGGTCCGCTTTCCTCGGGGATATTCCAGAAAATATCACACCTTAAACATATCTATACTTCATTTCCTGAAGGCAAGATTCGTCGGGGAGATGTGGAGATAGGAGGCCAAAACGTCAAGGAAATCGAAAGGCGTCTCGAAGAAAAGGGGATCAATATCTCGGGTTACGCCAAAGATATGCTTGAAAGCGATAATTTTACGACTTTGGATAGTCGGGAAAATATGAACTTGGTAAGGATGAAGGTCGGTGATATGGGATTCGATAGTTATCCGACAACTGATGAGATCTATGCTAGAGCCAAGGAACTCGGTCTGGAACTTTGCCCCGCCGAAGTCGGACCTGCTTTAAGACTACAGGATACAGATCAGCCGCTGTATGAGTGGTACTATATAGCTATGAAACAAATTGCAGGTCGCTATGGCAGCCCGGGCGTGTTCCTCCTCGGGCGGAGCGCTGGCGGTCTGTGGCTGATCCCGTGGACGAACCCTGACAGCAAGTGGAACTCTGGCCATCAGTTCGTTTTCCGTGTTCCGCAGGTTTCTCGTTAATCTTAGGCCTTTAAATCCTTTGATAAATTTTGATACTTTGGACCTTGGACTCTTTGAAACTTTTTGCGGCGAAGCCGCTCGATACATTTTTGAAGTATAATAAAGACAGACTGGCTATGCCAAACGGTTACGGCTTTTTGGGGCTTGTCCGGCAGATATGGGTTGAGAGTGCAGGCGGCCACGGCTTCCGGCGGAGGATTTGTATTTTTTCTAAGAAAAAAAGAGAAACTTGGTGTGATATACTCGGTGATTTTCAATCGCAAGTAAAATACAGCTCATCGTCTTTACGTTTTATACGGATTACTTGAGCAGTGGCAAGGATGGTACATCATGCATTTGCAGATCGCAATGGCAACCCGCATGTGTTCAACCTGAACTCGAACGATGACGGTCTGTGGCTGAACGACAACTGGACGAACCCTGACAACGAGTGGAACTCTGACAATCAGTTCGTTTTCCGTGTCCCGAAAGTATTTCTTTTCCGCGCATTAAAGGGCGCGGTTTTCCTTCTCTGGATTTGCCAAACTTTTCTTCCATCCGCCCAACATTTTGCCGGTCTCGTTGAGCTTATCCGCTAAGTCTTCATAGTTTTTGTTTGAGATAGCTTTTGCCTCCCAAGAGACTGACACAAGAAACTTAAGAGTATCCAACATCAAAATACATTCTGTTATTTTTGCCGATTTACTTTCTTTCGGAGTAAAATAGGCGGTGTAGGTTAACTCTAGAAGATCAAGGAACCTATTTTCAATCCTAACGCCAATAGTATAACGAGAGCTTTTAGGAATATGAGAAGCAATATCAACCCAAATCAAATACCCCTCTTTGATCCGGCTCAGGATAGAGGCGCCGTCACGAGAGAGAGAGGAGTTTTCGCCATGGTTATAATAATATCATATCTTTTGATAATTTGCTTATGTCATGGCGGGAGTTTCTGCTCGGGAAAAGAAGGCGCAAAGACGTCGCCGAGTTTTCACTTCATTTAATGGATAATATTTTAGGGCTTCATAATGATTTGGAGAATAAGACTTATCGGCATGGCGGGTACCACGCTTTTAAAATCAACGACCCCAAACCCCGAGATATTCACAAAGCGAGCGTGAGGGATCGGCTGGTCCATCACGCCATTTACAGGATTCTTTATCCTTATTTTGATAAGCGGTTTATTCATGACTCGTATTCCTGCCTAGACGGCAAGGGTACTCATCGAGCCGTGAACCGCTTCAAGTATTTTGCCGGAAAAGTTTCCCGTAACAATACTCGGACGGTCTGGGTGCTTAAGTGCGACATCAAGAAATTTTTTGCGAACATTGACCACGGAGTATTACAGGATATCTTGATGAGGCATATTCAGGATGAAGATGTATTGTGGCTTTTATATAAAGTTATTGATAGTTTTCATACACAATGCAGGCGTGGAGTCGGGCTTCCACTCGGTAACCTGACAAGCCAGCTGCTTGTGAACATTTACATGAATGAGTTTGATCATTTTGTAAAACGGGAGTTGAAGGCAAAGTATTATACTCGTTATGCCGATGATTTTGTAATTTTGTCTGAGGATAAGGATTATTTAGAAGAGATTTGTTTGGCAATTGGCAAGTTTTTAGCGGCAAACCTAAAGCTGGAGCTCAATCTAGATAAAACATCAATACAAACACTTGCTTCGGGCGTAGACTTCCTCGGTTATGTAATCTTTCCTCAACACGTAGTATTAAGGACAACAACGAAAAGACGGGCGTTCAAGAGAGTGAATAAGAACAACCTACCGTCATATCTGGGGCTAGTGAGCCACTGTAAAGGATATAAAATAGCTGAAAGGTTTAAGGAAATTGCAGAGTATAAAGATTAGGTGTGTTAAGTATATAGGTACCTAATTATCTTCCGTCACGGCATTCTTAAGCCATTTGATCTCTTTGCCTTTTGATATTGAGATAATATCTATCCGCCAGTCGCATTTCTCCGGGTTCAATTTGCTTTCCATCAAATAATTTTTGGCGGTAGCGATAATCTTTTGTTTCTTTTTATCCGTCACCATTTCGTACGGTCTTCCAAAGTTATCCGTATTTTTTGCCTTCACTTCAACAAAAACAATCATCTTCCTGTCTTTGCAGATAATGTCTATCTCTCCGAATCTGGTTCTAAAGTTTCGCTCTACTATCTTGAGCTTTTTCTCCCGTAAGAATTCACAGGCGAGATCTTCCCCCTTATTGCCGATTAGGTGGGTGTTTTTCATAACAACACCTTTATCGGCTTGAAGCTTTTGCGATGAATATCGGAAACCCCATGTTTTTTAATCAGATCTTGATGCTCCTTTGTCCCATAGCCTTTGTTTTTGTCAAATCGATAAATTGCCGCTTCCGGCACCCTTGAGATATGCTTGTCTCTTTCAACTTTCGCGAGAATCGAAGCGCAGGAAATGGAGTAGCAAACGCTATCCCCGCCCTTTACTGCTATGGAATCTATTTCGCTATAATTAAAGGCGTCAATTAATAAAGTATCGACCTGAACCTCGAGCGCTTCGACTGCCCTTTTTATGGCAAGACTGGTGGCCTCCGTCATCCCGAGTGCGTCAATTTCATGATGTTCGGCCCGGCCTGTTGAGTAAGCTTTAGCTCGCTTTTTAATCTCCGTACATAACTTTTCTCTTTGCTTCGCCGTAAGCTTCTTCGAATCGTCTGCTCCATGAATTTGCCGGCAATTTTTGGGAAATACTACAGCACCAACATATAGCGGACCGGCCCAAGAACCGCGGCCAACCTCGTCTATGCCACAAACGATATCCTTGCCTTCCGCCCAAAGAGCCTTTTCGTATTTTAAGTTCGGCGCCATATTATCAGTGTAAAATGTTCAAGGTTAAATGTAAAATAATAGTCCATCCATCATTCAAATAATTATTTCCCGACATGATTTTTCCCCGATGAATTAATTGGTAGATGCGGCTATCGGTTCGAAAGGAGAGCGAAAAACTGAGCGAGCTTTTGGAAATATGACTTCCGGAATCGGCTTGTTGTCA
>JAJYFH010000015.1 GCA_021791015.1 bacterium
GTAAATCGAAAAAAATTCAAGACGTTTTCACAGACGCCAAGGTGCCTAAAACTGAAAGGGATAGCTACCCGCTAATCGTAAGTGAAGAAAATGAAGTGGTTTGGGTGCCAAGAATTCGGTTAAGCGACAATTTTAAGGCTAATTCCAAAACAAAAAACATAGTAGTTATTGAGTCAAAGGAGATTTAAATTGAAGAAAAATAATCGAAATATCTTAATCTTTATCATAGTCATTCTGATAATTGCGGCCGTTTATTCCTTTTACGCTCCCGCCCAAAATACAGAACAAGTAAGCATTTCAAAAGTTGCAGAAGAGGTAAAGAATAATCAGGTCAAAGACATCAAACAGGAAGGCACCAAGATAACAGTCACTTTAAATGACAATAAACAACAAACTTCATCTATAAGCGATAACGAGAAAATCACCGATATTCTTAAGTTTATGGGGATAAGTAACATCAACCCCAATAAATTAACTGTTGAATCAAAGCCTTCAAGTTCAAGTTCATATTGGATAGGCGTACTCATCCAGGTCATTCTTCCTGTTATTTTGATTGGTGGAATCTTGTATTATTTCATTCGCCAAAGCCAAGGGGCTTCAAACCAGGCGTTGGGCTTCGGAAAATCAAAACCGCAGGTTTATGACAAAACCAAAGAAAAGGTAGTTTTTGAAGATGTGGCCGGCCTTGAAGAAGCCAAAGATGAGCTGGAGGAAATTGTCGAGTTTCTAAAATATCCCAAAAAGTTTTTAAGTCTCGGCGCTAAGATACCAAAAGGTGTTCTGCTCTTTGGCAGTCCCGGAACCGGTAAAACCTTGCTGGCAAGAGCAGTGGCCGGCGAAGCTGATGTTCCCTTCTTTTCGATATCGGGTTCTGAGTTTGTTGAGATGTTTGTGGGCGTCGGCGCAAGCAGGGTGCGCGATCTTTTTAACCGCGCCAAGAAAAATGCCCCCTGCATCATTTTTATCGATGAAATAGACGCAGTCGGCAGACAAAGGGGCTCAGGACTTGGTGGTTCACACGATGAGCGCGAACAAACATTAAATCAAATATTGGTTGAGATGGACGGATTTGAAAAAGGCACAAATGTTATCGTTATGGCTGCCACAAACAGGCCCGATGTCTTGGATCCAGCTTTACTTCGCCCCGGCCGTTTTGACCGCCGAATTGTTCTTGATATGCCAGATTTAAAAGCCAGAGAGGAAATACTCAAAGTACATGCCAAAGGCAAACCGTTGGCAAAAGGTGTGGATCTCGGCATCATAGCCAAACAAACCCCGGGTTTTTCAGGTGCTGATCTAGAAAACCTAATGAACGAGGCGGCTATTTTAACTGCCAGACAAAATAGAAAAGAAATTACCTTGGCTGACATCACGGCCGCAACCGAGAAAGTCTTGCTCGGCCCGGAGAGAAAAAGCAGTGTCCTGTCAAAAAAGGAAAGGGAAATCACGGCCTATCATGAAGCCGGTCATGCTATTGTCGGCCACTTGCTTCCCAACACCGATCCCATTCATAAAATATCTATAATTTCGCGCGGTATGGCAGGCGGCTACACTTGGAGCTTGCCAAAGGAAGATGTGAAGCTGTATTCTCGCAGCAAAATGTATGATGAGATCGCCATGTCGCTTGGCGGACGGGCAGCAGAAGAACTTGAATTTAATGAGATGACCACCGGCGCATCCAATGACCTTGAAAAAGCCACCAAGATGGCCCGCAACATGGTGGTCAGATACGGCATGAATGATAGGCTCGGTCCGCAAGTCTACGGCCACCGCGAAGAGCAAGTCTTTCTTGGTAAAGAACTGGCAGAACACGACAAAAACTATTCAGAAGAAACAGCCGCCGCCATTGACGAAGAGACGAATAAAATTATAGTCGACTCTCACAACAAAGCCATTGATGTCCTGAAGAAAAACAAAACAAAGCTTGAACTAATAGCCAAAACTTTAATCGAGAAAGAAACCATCGAAGGCGAAGATTTCGAGAAATTAATGGGTAAGATAGACAAGATAAAAGACTAGTGAAAACCAAGGTCAAAAAATTCTTTTACTACATCTGGGATAAAAAGCTAACCGTTTCCTCGGCTGCAATTATTCTTGGCACCACTGCCCTCGTCTCAAACATCTTAGGACTATTTCGCGACAGATTAATAGCAGGACACTTTGGCGCCTCCAATCAGACCGACATTTTCTACGCCTCCTTTCGCATTCCCGACCTTATATTTAATCTCTTAATTTTAGGCGCGCTCTCAAGCGTCTTCATTCCCATTTTCATTGAAAAATTAACGAAGGAGAAACAAGATGAGGCCAACCATCTGGCAAGCTCTTTTTTAAATTTCCTGCTTATCTGCACTCTTGTCTTTGGGGTTGTAATCTTCATTCTGGCGCCAAAACTTGTGCCATTTCTCCTGCCCGGCTTTTTCAACAGAAACATTCATGCTGACTATAATGTTTTCCAGACTACGGTTAACTTGGTCCGCCTCATGCTTCTGTCCCCTATTTTTTTTGCCATCTCGGGAATCTTTAGCGGCATTTTAAACTCGCACAAAAGATTTGTGGCATACTCACTGGCTCCCATCATCTACAATGTTTCCATCATTTTGTCGATGGTTTTTCTTGTCGATAAGTTCAACCCGCAAATATATGCCCCGGCCATCGGTGTGGTCGCCGGAGCCTTGCTGCAAGCTCTGATTCAGCTTCCTTCAACTCTCAGAACCGGCTGGAGATGGCGGCTGGTGATTGATTTTAAACAGGGTGAGATTGCGAGAATGATCAAGATGATGACTCCGCGGACACTAGCCATAGGAGCCAGCCAGATTAATCTCGTAGTTGATACAATTGTTCTCTCCTACCTTGCCGGAGGAATCAGTGAATTCTATTATGCCAACAATATCCAAACTGTTCCCACGGTTATCTTTGGCATTTCCATCGCCACTGCGATATTCCCGGCTCTTTCTACTGCTTATGCCAAGAAGGACATGGGTGAGTTTATGAATGGCTTTTCTTGGAGCGCCAGAAGAATTTTATTTTTCATGATTCCGGCAACTGTTGGTATCATAGTCCTCCGCGCCCAGATAATCCGTCTAATATTTGGCATCGGCAACTTCGACTGGTCGGCCACCTACTGGACTACCAAAACCCTTCTTTTTTTCTCCTTCGGCCTTATCGCCCAAGGATTGATTCCCCTGCTTTTAAAGGCGTTCTATGCTATCCATGACACCAAAACCCCGTTTTTCATTGCTATTGTAGTGATGGTGGTTAATGCAGTTTTGTCAATTACTCTTCCTTTTATCCCATCCTTAGGTCTTGGGGTGGCCGGCGTTGCCCTAGCATTCTCGATCGCCGGCATCGTAAACGCCGTTTTGCTCGCTATCTGGCTGCATGACAAGCTGGGTATTTTGGATCCGAATCACAGAATATTTGAATCAACAACCCGACTCATTATCGCCTCTGTTTTTATGGGCATAGTCATTCACTATTCCCTCTACCTATTTGATATCGTCACGAACACTTCCAAGGTAGCAGGACTTTTCGCCCAGACATCGGGGGCAATTGTTTTAGGAACCATTACATACTTTGTCCTTGCCTGGCTATTCAAGTGTGAGGAAATAAAGTTCATTCTCGAAAAAATCCGACGATAATTTTATTGACAAGCATCTAGGTTTGTTTCAAAATAGTACGGGTTATTTTTTGCCTGCACATTGAAAAATCAATAACTGAAGCAAATAATTCTAAATTTTATGGGCCATCACTTCTACAAACAACCGAAAAGGAGAGAAAATGGTCACAGTTCTCAATCATTCACTAATCCAAGACAAGCTTGCCAAAGCTCGGAGCAAGCAAACGCAAAGCAGTTATTTCAGAAGCCTTTTAGCTGATATTTCAGCGCTCATGGCCTATGAAATTGCCAAAGAATTACCTACAAGCGAAGTTGTCATTGAAACGCCTCTCGCAAAGTGTCGGGAGGAGCAGTTTCTAAGCCACGGCTTCGCGGTAGTACCGGTGTTGCGAGCCGGTCTCGGAATGATGAATGGTTTTCTTGAGGTTTTCCCGGATGCCACCATCGGCTTTATCGGCCTTGCAAGAGATGAGAAAACTTGCAAGCCAAGAGAGTACTACCGAAATCTGCCAGATAGCCTCTCGGATCTCGACACTATAATCGTCGACCCGATGCTGGCAACCGGCGGCTCTTTATCAGCAGCTGCTGAGCTAATAGCACAGTTGGGGCCAAAGAGCCTGAAGGTTGTCTGTCTGGTTGCAGCTCCGGAAGGGATCGCTCTCTTTGAAAAGCGATTTCCGGAAGTTCAGCTGTTTGTTGCAGCAATTGATGAAGGGCTGGACGAAAAAGGCTACATAATCCCTGGACTCGGAGATGCCGGAGATAGACTCTTCAATACCTAGATCAAGGAGTGATTCATTTGACAGTCTTCCCACCTATTTGCCAGTATTTCATTACCAGAAGATGCAATGGCGGCTGTGCCATCTGTGCTTTAAGAAAGGGCACCTGTCAGGAACAGACCTTCAAGGAAGCAAAACAAAGCATGCTTGACCTCGAAAAGGGAGGTGTAAAAGGTGTTAAGGCGCTGGGCGGTGAACCCACCTTGGTGCGCTGGCTGCCCGTTTTAGTGTCCTTCGTGAACAATGAGACCGGTCTCAGGCTAGCCATCCTATCAAATTGCCATTTTAACAAGGAAATGGCCGAGAGATTAGTTACGGCAGGTCTCGACACATTTTTTGCCAGCTACGACATCCCGGAAACCAAGGATCACGGCATGCGGGAAAAGGCCAGAAAGGCTCATGAAGTCTTAGCCTTCTTCCGTGCTCGCGGTTTAAAGATTCTGGGGGTCAATGTCGTAATCGCTCCCCACAATGTCACGTCAATCGCTGCAATAGTCGAGAAAATGTCGTCCAAGGGCATCTGGACCAACCTATCCTCGATAATCCACGGCAAAGGCAACTTTGTCATAAGAACTGAGATGGCAGAAGGAATGCTCGCTGACAAAGATAGGCCTCACTTGGAACACCTATCTCAAAAGCTAATTGAGCTAAAAAAGGCTGGTGCCCTGATCACCAATTCTGATGAATATATCTTGGGGCTAGGCACAACGGGAGTCGATCTCGACTGGCACTGCACCAAACCAACCATGCTTCAGTTGGATTACGACGGGCAAGTCATGACTTGCCCTGACCGAGAAGGACAAAAGTCATTCTCTCCTTGCGATCTCCTGCATGGCGAACTGGACGAATTTGAAAGACAATGGAAAGAAGATGCGTCAAAATGCTCCGGTTGTTACTGGAGTGCAGCATTCGACGCCTTCTTCGGCCTGCCCGCTTACTGGAGGTGATATATGTGGCGGCAATCCGACCGGATTGCCGCCCAAGACTTTTTGTTCTCGAAATACGGCAAAAAAAATAGTATAATTTGTACTCATGGAAACTGAAAAAATTCGCAATTTCTGCATTATTGCCCATCAATATGTTAAAATGTATTTATGGGGAGAAAGCGTATAGAAATTAATGAGGAAACCTTGAAAAGAATGTATCGGGATAAGGAATTATCTCCTTATCAAATCGGAAAATTATTGAATTGCTCCTTCTCAACAATCACAAACAGAATGAAGGAATGTGCAATACCATTCAGAACTCCAGCACAGGCAAGGATGAAGTATATGAAAAATGACTTTAATGGTACTTTAGGAGAAAAATCATATATGCTGGGCTTCCGTCTAGGGGATCTCAACTGTTATAAAAGAAGCGAAAACTCCGAAACAATCGTTGTACGTTGCCATACGACTGATACGGATCAGGTCAAACTTTTTGACAAGCTATTCAAAAAATATGGGAAAATTACAATTTCTCAAAATAGAAATCACTACTATTCAACAACCTACTTAAACTCTTCGTTTGAATTTTTGCTAACAAAGAAATTCCGGCCAAACAATCTGCACAATTTATCCTTTATGGCAGGCTATGTAGATGCTGAAGGAAATTTTCAAATCAATCAAGGTCGAGCGAGATTTAAACTTGATAGCTACGATTATCCTATTTTAAACTGGATGTCACATACACTTCATGCCTTAGGTATTGAAAATAAATTTCAACTCATCGGAAAAAAGGGTGGCAAAAGAAGTAATGGCATTGTTTTTAATCAAGATCTTTGGAGAATTACAATAAATAGAGCACCTGTGTTGAAAAATTTTATCAAGATGATCTTACCTTACATTAAGCACCAAAAATATAAAAGAAATATGAAAATTTGTTTTGAGAATATTATGGCAAGGGAAGAAAAGGGAACCATAAAATGCAGCTAGAGCAAAGTAAGATTAGGAATTTTGTAGTGATCAGTCATGTAGATCATGGCAAGTCGACCTTGGCCGATCGCTTTTTGGAAGTGACCGGAACTGTTCAAAAGAGACAGATGAAGGAGCAACTCCTAGACACTATGGAACTGGAGCGCGAACGCGGCATTACGATCAAGCTACAACCTGTGCGTATGCTTTGGCATCCGACCAAACAAATCCTAAATCCTAAGCACGAAACTCGAAACAAATCAGAAATTAAAAATAATAAATCTTCAGATAAACAAGGTGTCATTCCCGCGCAGGCGGGAATCTATACAAATAAAGAACTGGATTCCCGCCGGAGTTTATCCTCGACTCCGATCGGGGGCGGGAATGACAGGGAAAAGAATTCATTGGAAATTGAAAATTGTGAATTGAAAATTGATTCAGAACCCTACGTTCTGAATCTCATAGACACTCCAGGCCATGTCGATTTTTCCTATGAAGTTTCCCGATCTCTTTCGGCCGTGGACGGCGCTATCTTGGTGGTTGATGCTTCCCAGGGCATCGAAGCCCAAACCTTAACCACATTAACCATGGCAATAGACCAAGGGCTTGAGATCATTCCGGTTGTCAATAAAATAGATCTTCCCCATGCCGAGCCGGAGCGCGTTGCCAAGGAAATCATAGACCTGCTTGGGGTGAGAGAAGATGAAATCATTTTTGCCTCCGGCAAAACCGGCGAAGGGGTCGAAAAAATTCTTAATGCTGTGATTGAAAAGGTTCCTTCTCCGCAAGGCAAGCCGGAATCAAATACAAAAGCGCTCATTTTCGATTCATTCTTTGACAGCTATCGCGGAGTGATTATTTATGTGCGAATTTTTGACGGCCAAATCAAAAAGGGCGAAAAGATTACAATGATGGCAACTAAAACCGAGGGCGAGACGCTTGAAATCGGCTACTTGAATCCTGATTTCAGCGCCCAAAAAGAGCTAGGCTGCGGCGAGATTGGCTACATCGTTACGGGACTTAAAAATGTGGCAGAAGCTCGCGTCGGCGATACCGTTACCCTTGCCTCAAACCCAACAAGTGAACCGCTCCCCGGCTATAAAAAGATCACCCCCTTTGTCTTCACCGGCCTCTTTACCACCTCCGGAGAGGATTACCAAACGCTCCGCGAGGCATTGGCAAAGCTGCAGCTGTCTGACTCTTCTCTTGTGTACGAACCGGAAAATTCTGCCTCTCTCGGCTTTGGCTTTCGCTGCGGATTTTTGGGACTCTTGCATATGGAGATTGTCAAGGAGAGGCTTGAACGGGAATTTAATCTAGATTTAATCGTTACTACTCCCAGCGTTTCTTATGAAATAGTAAAAACGGGCGGCGAAAAGTTGCTCATCAAAAATCCTTCAGAAATGCCGGATCGCTCCGAAATTGCCGAAATCAGAGAGCCGTGGCTGAAACTCGAGGTTGTCACCCCCAAAGAATATGTCGGTAAAATCATGGAACTGACCCAAAACAAACGCGGTTTTATGAAGAACTTAAGCTACCTCGAGGAAAATACTGCGCTTATCACCTTTGAAGCTCCCCTCTCTTCTATTGTTACCGACTATTATGACGACCTAAAAAGCGTATCAAGCGGATATGCCTCACTCGGCTATGAGATGATCGGCTTTAGAGCTTCCGAACTTGTGAAAATGGATATCTTAATCTCGGGGGAAGCCATGGATACCTTATCGGTGATAGTTCACAAAGACGAGGCCCATACCCAGGGCCAAAAAGTGGTAAAAAAATTAAAGGATTTGATTCCCAAACAAGCCTTTAAAATCACACTTCAAGCTGCCATTGGCGGCAAAATCATCGCCCGAGAAGACATTTCTCCCTATCGTAAAGATGTCACGGCAAAGCTATACGGCGGCGATGTCACCAGGAAAAGAAAGCTGCTTGAAAAACAGAAAAAAGGTAAAAAGAAAATGGCCCAAATCGGCAAGGTTTCTATCCCAAGCGACGTTTTTGTAAAACTCTTAAAAAAATAATGGTCAACTGTGCAATCAAACTCTGCTTTTGTTTCTAATTTTTCTGTGCTAGAATTGTCTTGTTAACTACAAAGGAGAAAAATGTCAAAAGTACTTATCGTAGGGCCCGATTCTTCAACCATAAAACTATATCAGGCTGCCATCGCATTTCAGGGGCTTGAAACTATTTCAGCTTCAAGCGCTTCAGAAACGCTTGAAATGATCAAGCATAATCCCAAATTAATCTTGCTTGATATTTCCACACCTGACTTAAAAGAAGTAAATCTAGTAGACGAGATAAAAAGCCGCATAGACGGCAGAATCCCTTTGATCATAATAGCCGACATGAAGCACAACCATGATGTCAGCCAACATTCTATCGAGGGAGTTTGTGAATATCTCTCTAAATCAGAAACCTCGGTCGGAGATGTCATCAAAAAAGTCAGAGAAGTAATAGATGAGAAGAAATGACACTAAAATTTATCTAAACGCCCTTCGGGGCGTTTTTTATTATCAGCCAGGAGTTTTCCCTATTTCCATAATTCGTCTTGACTAAAGAATACCTGCCATGAAGCTTCTCGCCCGCAAGCTCAAATTCAACCAGTTTGTCCGTCCTTCCAAACAACGTGTAAGTACCTTTGTCCCAGATCTTGACGGTGCCGGCTCCATAATTGCCCTCCGGTATCACTCCTTCAAAGCCGATATAATCCACCGGGTGATCTTCTACCGACAAAGCAAGCTTCTTGTCACCGATTTCTTGCGGCAAGCCTTTTGGAACCGCCCAGCTTTTCAGAACAATTTCTTTAGAGTCGGGTTCTGCCGTCATTTCTAATCTGAAATCATAATGCAAGTGCGAAGCATCATGCTCCTGCACCACAAAACGGCCCAAACCCTTGTCTGGAGCTTTGGCTTGCGGCTCGGGGGTTTTCCCAAAGTCTCTTTTCTTTTTGTACTTTTCTAAAGACAAATCATCTCCTGTCATTCCCGCGGAGGCGGGAAACTATAATTAACTGGCCTGGATTCCCGCCTCCGCGGGAATGACAAAGGGGGAGCGATAATGACAAAACGGTCACGGCCACTTTTTAATATTCTTCAGCTCGTCTAATATGTAGTCCCAGTTTAGATTATCAAAATACGCGTCAATGTAGTTTTCCCTTTTCGTCCCGAAATCCATAAAGTATGCGTGCTCATAAACATCCAAGACCAGTATTGGTTTTGCATTCCAAACGCCTCCGTGTGAGTGCCAGTCACTAAGGCCATTATAAAGTTTTTTCTCGTCAAAGTCATAATACAAAACGGCCCAGCCGCGCGATGCCATACCCAAACCATAAAATCTCTCCTGCCAGTTTTCAAAACTGCCAAAGCCTTTTGCTAGTATCTTTCTCATTTCATCAGGTACCGTGCCGTCGCCGCCAAGGCTTAAGAAATATGCTTCGTGCAGCTTTACCCCATTTAAAGCAAAGCTTTCCTCAAGTTTTAATTCTCGATATTTGTCATATGTCGCGTTTGGCATTCCTTCAAAACCATCTTCCAAATCCTTGCGAATTGCATTCACCTTGCCAACATAGCCTTTGTAGAGCACATCAAAATGCTCAGATATTTGCTCACCGGATATTCCTTTTAATTTGTGGTACGGCAGTTTAATGGCTTCTAGCTTTTCCATAATTTCCTCCGTTATAGAATAATTCTAAAATCAAAAAGAATTGTAATCATTATTATAGATTACAATTCTTCTGCTATCTATGATTATTTATGTTGGTCTAGCCAAGATTTAAGCTTCGCTTCTTCTTGGAATCCTACAAGTTTGGCGCCATCTTTTTGAGAAATAAAAGTCGGAGTGCCTTCGACGTTATATTGCTTGGCATAGTCTGGATGATCCAATATATTCATCGGTTTTACCCGATACCCTTGCTTTGCAAGATCGGTTAACACAGACTTTTCATCCTGGCAATGGGAACAGTTCGGCGAGTAGAAATACATCGCCACCGCATTGTTGTCAAAATAAGGCTCCGATTCAGTTATTTTAGCATTATTTTGAGGCTGTTCCGGCGTCTGGTTCATCTTTACATAACCGATCAAGCCTATGAAACCAAGAACCAAAACTCCGACGATAATGTATGGAATAAATTTCTTCATTGTGTGTGACCAATTACGAATAATACTTATTTACTAATTCTGTTTAGTGTTTTAAACATTTGAATTTAGATATTGTTTAGGATTTCGATATTCGGATTTAGGATTTCCTGGATTCCCGTCTCCACGGGAATGACAGACTAAACATACCACTTAAATATTATGGCACCTAAGGCTAACATTATCAAACCCATGATAAGCTTTAAGTGATTTTTTTCTCTTTCTTGCCAATCAGTCATTTTCATAGCCACTCTCTGGTTTGCCGTAACTATGTAAATCACAATGAGCGGCATGACAAACATCAAATTGTACAAAAGCAAATAAAAGAAGCCTTGGATAAAGGTAGCCTTTTGGGAAAGAAGGCCCAAAGTTGCCACATAGATGCCGCCGGCGCAAGGAAAACCCGATATGCCAACCAATATGCCAACCACTGCCGCTGCCGGCCAAGAAGCCTTGTAGGCCCATTTCAGAATTAATTGCCGCGCGCCGTAAGGAATCTTGGTCGAGAACATCGAATTTGGAAAGAAATAATCTTTGATTGATAGCCCTCCGACAAGAACAATGATGACTGCTCCGATAAAAGTGATGAGGTGAGGTATGCCAAAGAAGAAAATTACGCGGATCAAGCCAAGGCCTATTAAAAGGTACAAAATGTAGATTGCCAAAATATAGGCAAGCGAGATCTGGAAAATCTTTAACCTTTCCTTTTTCATCATAAAAAGCATGGATAGGTATATCAAAAAGATCCCTATGGCGCAGGGGTTAAAACTATCGATAAGCCCGTTTACAATCACTAGCGGCAACATTCCCATTAATCAATGGTAAGCTAGATTCAGGATTTTTTCAAGAAAAACAGCTAGCGCCAAGTCTTAAAATATGGATGGAAAATCCGCCAGCCACCCTTCTTCCGAAGCTCGCTGTTTATGTAAGTTATAGATATCTCCTGTCCTCTGGCATTTAAGGGTTTTGGAACATCCTGAAACCACCAAATACCAACATCTTTTTCAAAAAAAGGAATCTTAAATATTTCGGCATACGTCGGCACCTTATACTCCAGCATTCCCAATTCTTTCT
>JAJYFH010000079.1 GCA_021791015.1 bacterium
AAATCGCTGAAATTGAAAAAGCTGTTTTAGATTATCTGTATTTTCATCCTGAAATGTCAGATGAGGCTGCTCTTTATGAATGGCGCTTCAATGGCGAAGAATTTTTGGCAAAGGTAAATATGGAGAAATTTCAAAAATATCTGGAAGCGTTCGAAACTAAGAGCCTAGAAAGAAGGGCAAAGAGATTTCTAAAGTTTTTAGGAGCAAATAATGCTAAGTCTTGATCAAATAGAGAACCAATATCCTGAAAGTTTGAGTGTGTTTAAGCGAAGCCTGCTTAGGGAGTATCTTCAATACAAGATTTTGGAGATAATCTTTGAATCTGAATATGCTTCAAAACTCTCCTTTCTTGGAGGAACGGCGCTTCGGATTGTCTATGGCAACACTCGTTTTTCGGAGGACTTGGATTTTGACAACTTTAACCTGAATGATAACGAGTTTGTTGAAATTGCGAACATTGTTAAAAAAGGACTTGAAAAGCAGGGATTAGAAGTAGAAATAAAAACCGTTAAGAAAGGCGCTTATCGGGCCAGTGTACGCTTGCCAAACATACTTTTTGAAAACGGCTTGACAGGACAAAGAGAGGAGAAAGTTTTAATCCAGATAGACTCAGCGGCGCATGGCTTTCGTTACATTCCTGATAAAAAAATATTAAACAAGTTTGATGTTTTTACGGAAATATTTGTGACGCCGCCGGATATCATTCTTTCGCAAAAGATATTTGCCGCCTTTGAAAGAAAAAGGGCCAAGGGACGCGATTTCTTTGACATTGTATTCTTGCTATCATTTACAAAGCCAAACTATAAATACCTCAAAGAAAAGATTGGGGTTTCAAATGCATCAGAACTGAGGGCGATGTTGATGAAGGAGACACGTGATCTGGATTTTCATGCTCTAGGACAGGATGTGATAAATTTTCTATTTAACTCAAAAGATGTAAAGAAAGTAGAGATTTTTAGAGATTTTATTAAAGAAGCAGAGTTGAAATAGGACGTTGCAGGTTAGATAGCAGTCGCCAAGGGTCCGTCCCTTGGCAGGCGGAATTTCTTTTTTGTAATGTGGGTTTCTAATGCTTATAATATTCTTATGATAATTTTTCTGTTAGCCTTGTTTATTTTCGGTCTTATCGTCGGCAGTTTTTTGAATGCTTTGATTTATCGTTTGGAAATTGGCAGAGGTTTGGGCGGCAGGTCATTTTGCCCCAATTGCAAAAAAGAAATCAAATGGTATGACCTTTTTCCGGTGATTTCCTGGCTCGTTTTAGGCGGAAAATGTAGATATTGCAAAAAGAAAATTTCGATTCAATATCCAATTGTAGAGCTGGCGACGGGGTTTTTGTTTGCTGTTACCTGCCTTCATTTTTTATCAGGTGCCGGATTAGATTCTGGGCAGGCAGGTAGTTTCTTTATTCATTTTTCTACTTCTACTCTCACTGTCATTCCCGCGCAGGTGGGAATCCAGTCAATGTCGGGTATTTTCAACCTCCTCTTTTGGCTTGTTTTTGCTGCCGGGTTAGTTGCTATTTTTGTCTATGATTTAAAGCATCAGATCATTCCAAATGAAATTATTTACACCCTTTTGATTTTGGGGGTTTTGTTTGTGGGAGTTAATACTGCACTGCTCGGCCATTATCAGTATTTAATTGACCATCTACTCTCAGGTCTTGTCGCAGGAGGATTTTTCTATATACTGGCATTGGTTTCAGAAGGCAGATGGATGGGCGGCGGCGACATCAAGCTTGTGGCCTTTATGGGGCTTGTTTTGGGCTGGCCGGGAATAATTGTCGCCTTGTACGCTGGATTTATCCTGGGGGCAGTTTTTGGTGCTATTAGTTTAGTTAGCGGCCAGAAAAAGTTGGGGTCAAAAATCCCCTTTGGTCCATTTCTGGTAACCGGGACATTCATTTCTCTCTTCTTTCTTGATGTAATCCTTCATTTTTATGCTAAAATGTTTATGTAAAGGATTAGTGCTATGCGGAGGGTTTCCAAAATAAGAAAAAAATTATCATCTAAAGGCGGCTTTACCTTGGTTGAAATGGTTGTAGTGATGGGTATCCTTTCTTTTCTGATGGTTCTGGTATTCAGCGGTTTTACGGTTGCCAGGCAGGAAAACTACGCTAAATATGAAGCGAATAATTTCCAAGCCCAATTGCGTCAGGCTTTTGTGGATGCTGTTTCAACTAAGCAGGGTGCGGGTGGAAATTGTGTTGGCCACTCTGCCGTTATTAGGGCCATAGAAATAAAGGCTGGTTCTTCGATAGACCCGTCTGACCCCACACTACCTCTTAGCACGGTGGTATATTGTGAAAATAACGGTTCGCTCGTGAATGATATGACAAGTTTTGATTCATCATCTTCTGTGGGGTATAGGCAAAATATAGAAATACAAGCTAGTTATGGCAATCCACCTTCCAGTGCCGCATGGCTTACCTTTTTTTATACGAGTCCCTATGGCAAGTATTATTTCACTCCAAATTCCCATTGGATAAACACCGGTTGTTGGAAAAAGGATAATATTACGCAAGAATACATTCCGGATACTGCTACTTGTAATACAGGCAGTGTACCCTCATCTAGCTATGGAAATGTAAATGTAACATTTAGTGTTTCTGGGAGTGGCACAGGAAGTGAATCACATCAGGTGGCAATAAGCCCAGCGGGCAGCGCGGAGCTGAAATGATTGGAAAACTTAAATTAGCCAGACGCAATAGAGGACAGACTCTGGTTGAGGTGGTGGTTGCCTTTGGATTAATCGGTATATCACTAGCGGCCATGATGAGCTTGACTGTTGCCACAAAGAATCTGCTTTATAACTCCTCAGACATCACCAAAGCCAATACCTTGGCGGAA
>JAJYFH010000080.1 GCA_021791015.1 bacterium
AAGAACCTGCTTAAAATCTCACCGCAGGTTAAATAATATTAGATTAAAAATCTTTAGCTTGCCGTCTGAAATCCCATAATTTCGGCTGCAAACCGCTCAAAGCTTCGTCAAGGTATTCCAATATCTTTTCTTGCTTTTCACACTTTTCACTCGAAATTCTGAAATTTCAGTCAGGCATGAGATTTTCAACAGGTTCTAAATGGCGGATTTTTTAAATGACTTAAACGAGATGCAAAAAGAAGCGGTAAAAACTACCGAAGGGCCTCTTTTGATCTTGGCCGGAGCGGGAAGCGGCAAAACCAAGACTCTTGTGTATCGCATCGCTTACCTAATTTCTGAAAAAGAAATCGAACCGGAGCGTATCTTGGCGGTCACATTCACTAATAAAGCAGCGAAAGAGATGATTGGACGAGTAGAGGAGCTACTCGCACAGAAGAACCGAAAAACAGAAGAACCGAAAAGCTCAATACCCAATACCGAATACACAATACCGATTGGGCGTAGGCCGGTTATGGGTACTTTTCACTCGATTTGTGCTAGGATATTGCGGCGCGAGATAGGGATTATAGGATATAAAACCAGCTTCACCATTTATGATGAGTACGACAGCCTTCAGGCAGTTAAGATGGCCATGAAGGAGTTGGCTATTGACGAGAAGAAGACAAACCCGCGAGTTATCAGGAATTATATCAGTTCGGCAAAAAATGAATTAATTAACGAACAGGAATATGCCTCGCTTGCACAAGGCTTTGTACAAGAAATTGCTTCAAAAGTTTACTTCGAGTATCAGAAAATATTAAAGAATGCCGAGGCTTTGGATTTTGATGATTTGATAATGAAGATGGTTGAAATCTTTCGGAAATACCCCGAGGTGCTTGCGAAATATCAAAGGCAATTTACTTATATACACATCGACGAATACCAGGACACCAATCACGCTCAATATATATTTGCCAAGCTGCTGGCAGCACATCACAAAAACATCTGCGTAGTGGGTGATGACTGGCAATGTTTCCCAGGAGGCACAAAAGTAATAACTCTTAACGGGCCCAAGAACATTGATTCAGTTGAGGTTGGTGATAAGGTTTTATCGGCTAGCGGTTTTGGAAGGACCAACTATTTTGAAGTCTTGAAAAAGAAAAAGTTTGACTTTAATGATGATCTTATAGAAATCAAAACAAAGTCAGGTAAGAAAATGATGTGTACGCCAAAACACATTTTGTTTGCAAAACTAAACGGCGGCAATTCCCATTATGTCTACCTTATGTACAGAAGAGATAAAGGATATAGAATCGGTACGGCCTGCGGAACGAGATATGATGGCAGAAGGCATGACGTAGGTTTGAGGGTAAGGGCAAATCAAGAAAGAGCCGATAAAATGTGGATTTTAAGGGTTTGCAAAGATAAAAAAGAAGCTGCCTATTATGAAAGCCTTTATTCTTATAAGTATGGCATCCCAATGGTTGTTTTTGGCAGTTATCAAAACAGAAAAATGTCCTTCAGCCAGGAAATGATAGACGATTTGTATGCGGCAATTGATACGGCGAAAAGGGCCGAAAAGTTAGCGCAGGATTTTAATATAGATTTTGATTATCCGCATTTTGTTCCCCAAGCCACAGTTAGAAATGGTATTGAACGAGTGAATATGAATGTGGTTCTTTTTGGCGACAAAAGAACCAGCGCGAAAAGTCCATGGTCTGCCAGTAGGATATCAATAAATAGCTCGCTCAAAGAAGATTTTTCATTTTTTGAGAAAATGGGTTTTTCTGTGCGAAAAGGTAAGGTTGGTACATTTAGGACGGAGATACCAAGGGTTGACTACGGTGAGGTAGAAAAGATTTTGGCAGAGTCGAAAAAGCATCTTGATCCGTCACGAGTGAATGTGTGCAAGTATGCGTTTTTAACAGACAAAAAGTTTGTGTTTCTGCCGGCGGGACAACTGTATAAGGGGATGGATGTCGGCGTTTTGGGAAGTAAAGGTACTATTATAGAGGATAGGATCATAAGCGTTTCAAGAAAACATTATCAGGGCAGTGTTTATGATCTTGACATTGATAAAGTTCATAATTATATCGCTTCGGGGGTAGCGGTTCATAACTCGATCTACTCCTGGCGCGGCGCCAACTTTCAAAACATTCTCGACTTTGAGACAGATTATCCCAACACCAAAGTTGTAAAACTTGAACAAAATTATAGATCAACACGAAACATTTTGGATGCCGGACATCATGTCATAAAGAGAAATGCCAACAGAAGCGAGAAGGAGCTTTGGACCGATAACCCAACCGGCGCGCCGGTGCTCATTTTTGAAGGGAAGAATGATTTTGAGGAGGGAAGCTTCATCACGGAAGAAATCAAGAAAAGAGCCAAGGATGAGGGCCGAAGATTGAGCGAATTTGCCGTTTTGTATAGGACGAACGCCCAGTCGAGGTTTTTGGAAGAGCATTTTTTGAAAACAGGACTCAAGTATAGAATTTATGGCGGCGTAAGGTTTTATGAAAGAAAGGAAATAAAAGACATCATTGCGTACCTGCGATTCATTATTAATCCAAACGACTTGATTGCTCTGGAGCGCATCATAAACGTTCCGGCAAGAGGTATAGGTGCAGTGAGTCTTAAAAAAATCAAAGATTTTTTTAAGAATTTTCAATTTCCAATTTCCAGTTTCCAATCAAATCCCAATGACCAAATTCCAAACAAAAGCCGTCATTCTGGGGACGACAGGACTCCAGAATCAGATTCTGGACAAGCCCGCCTCGCCGGCAGGCAGGCCAGAATGACGAAAGGCGGGGCAAATTCTAGTTT
>JAJYFH010000016.1 GCA_021791015.1 bacterium
TACCTTGACGAAGCTTTGAGCGGTTTGCAGCCGAAATTATGGGATTTCAGACGGCAAGCTAAAGATTTTTAATCTAATATTATTTAACCTGCGGTGAGATTTTAAGCAGGTTCTTACTATTATAGCGGATTTATGAATTCAGAGTAAGTATACAGGGTGACTCTACTTCTTATCCACCCTTATGGCCTGATCGGGGCAGTTGATCTCGCATATACCGCAGGCTATGCACTTTGAAATGTCGCACTTCACGGTAAAGGTACCGTAGTGGTTAGTCCGCGTTTTATCATACTCAAGGCATTTCTGCGGGCACTTCTCTATGCAAAGTCCGCAACCCTTGCAGAGTTCGGCAAAGTTCGTCCATTCTTTTGCGCCATCTGAATATGTTTTTCCTTTATAATCTTTCATTTCTTATTAATTCCGCCTTCAATTATTGTTTTGACTGGTTTCCCGCCTATGCGGGAATGACGGGAGGGGTCTGAATATGTTTT
Source organism: bacterium (assembly GCA_021791015.1). Classification (GTDB taxonomy): domain Bacteria; phylum Patescibacteriota; class CPR2; order UBA1875; family JAJYID01; genus JAJYQQ01. The sequence goes on from JAJYFH010000016.1 coordinate 489, forward strand.
TCCTTTGTAGTCGCGCATTATACCGGTACCTCCGTATCTTTACCTGCGCTCTTCCATAGCTCGCGGGGTATCTCTCTCATTCCTATCTCAAGCGCTTTTTCATTAAAATGTTTCAGCTCGGGCCTCTTCTTGTATTTATCCTGTAAACGGTCGTTTACGGTTTGTGCCAGAATATCCAGCGAGATGCCGCCAACCATATTGGCCAAGAATCCAAGCACTATCATATTCATCACTCTGCCGGTCAATGTGCTTTCGGCAAGCTTTAGCGCCTGTATGGCTGTCTTTTCATTTTTAATGTCTTGGAGCTTTTCGCCGGATACAAGAGTCTCGTCATAAATAATAACCGTATCTTTTGTAATATACTCTCTGACTCTATCAATGGCTCTTTCGGCCAGAATAACCAGAATGTCGGCATCCTGAAACTTCGGAAAGCCGATTTCAGCATTGGATATCTGGACAAAACCGAGCGAGACACCTCCGCGCTGCTCCACGCCGTAATTCGGCACATACAAAGCCTTCTTGCCCGAGTTGTAAGCAGCCGTTGCTAAAATCTTGCAGATAACCTGCACTCCCTGCCCTCCTTCACCTGAAACTAGTATGCGTTGTAAGCTTTTCATTTTTCCCTTAATAATTGATGTAATTGAATTTTAACTTAATACATTGATGTGGCTTGTTGGGACTTATAGTGACTTTTCGGGACTCATTGGCAACTAGCCCCTACTAGTCACAATCAGCCCCTATGAACCCCTATTCTTAATCTCTCCTAGCGGGAATGCTTTTTTCATCTCTTCCAAGAAGTCTATAGTCTGTTTTGCATTTGTTTTCCAATTTGTGGGGCAGTACGACAATATTTCAACAAAAGAGAAGCCCTTGCCATCCATTTGGTGCTGGATGGCCCTTTTCATGTAAGCCTCAGCTTGAACGGGATTTGATACCGCAGCTCTGGCGATATAAGCGTCATCGTGCGCCTCGCGAGCCAACATTTCAGGGCCGAAAAATGGCTTGTCCTGAGTAAATACACCATCCGGAGAGGATGATGTGGCCTCACCATGCAGGGTTGTCGGCGCCATTTGCCCGCCCGTCATAGAAAACATGGTGTTGTTGACCAAAATTACCGTGATATTTTCATTTCGATAGCAAGCATGCACTAGATTTTGTAGGCCTATGGCATAACCGCCGCCGTCACCCATGTATGCCAGGATTATAGCGTCAGGATTTGCCCTCTTCTGCCCCACGGCCGCAGCGGTAGTCCTGCCATGGTGAGTCTGAAAGGTATCGACATCCAGAAAATCCCAAGCAAGAAGCGAACAGCCTATATCGATGGAAAATACAATCTTCTTTTCAATTTTTAAATCAGTTATGACTTGTCCCAGATTTTTCAAAATAATGGAATGGCCGCATCCCGGGCAGAAGTTTGAGGGTTTTGAAGATGGTTTTATGGCTTGGGTAAATCTCGGCTGAATCATATATCTCTCCTGTCATTCTGAAGCTCGACTTTAGAATCCCCGCCTGCCGGACGGACAGGTATACTAATAATTTCTGGATTCCGGATCAACTGATTATATTTTTTAAGGAATAGTCCGGAATGACAACATTCCGCGGCTAATCTTTTGACTTTCATTTTAAAACCTCCTTAACTTTTGCCTGAATCTCTTCCGGCATGATACCCATCGCCGGCTTGTACAAACGATGAATTTTCGCTTCGCTGACACCATAAAGCGACTCCCTTACAATGCGTCCGAACTGCCCATTTGCAGATTCAATAATTAAAATGTCTGTTGCGCCGCTGGCAGCTTTTTGCAGTTCTTCCACCGGAAATGGCCGCATGGTTATGGGCCTAAAAAGTTTTACGGAAATCTTTTGCCTTTCGAGCTCGCCAAGCGCCGTTTTGGCCGAGTTTCCCACCGCGCCCCAGGCACAGACCAGCAAGCTAGACTTTTTGTCTCCCAAAGTTTCGCTTTTTGCTACTTCCTTTGACATCTTGGCAAATTCCTTAAAGTCCTTTGTTAAAGCCCCGTAAAGCTCCTCTTCTAGCGAATAACAGTTTCGGATATTGTTTGGTTGTTTCTTTGGATTCAGAAAAAAGCTTTCTGTCGGTACAATTTCTGACTTCTTCGGCTGCCAGAGATTTACTTCGCCGTAAGTCTTGGCAAGATAGCCGTCAGATAAAATAAATGTCGGAAATCGGTACTTCCAAGCCGCATTAAAAGCTTCAATGGTTAAATCATATAGTTCCTGGAGGTTTGACGGCGCAAAAACGATGCGAAGCCCTTCGCCGTTGCCGCCCATTCTGGTCAAATTCAGCTCTTGCTGCGAATAAATAACTGTGCCGGTGGAAGGGCCGCCTCGTTGGCCGATATATGTCACTGTTGGCAGCCGCATGGCTTCGGCCATGGAAAGCGGATCTTGCATTAAGACATTACCTACCCCTGCCGTTGCCGTCCAGGCTTTTTTGCCCATGGAAACTCCGCCGATCATCACAAATCCGGCCGCCGGCTCATCTTCGGTCTGCAAATATACCAAATCCCTGTCTTTTTCGGCTGCTTTTGACCATTCCGTCAGTATTTCGGTGGTCGGAGTTATGGGATATCCCGAAAACATCTCAGCGCCAGCTGCCAAAGCTGCTTTAACTACCGCCTTGTTGCCTGTCATCAAAGCTGTATTTGATTTAGTCTGAGTAGCCACAAACCCTCCTTTTAGATAACTCATTTTAGCACGAGAGGATTATAAATCCAAAATGATTTTTGCGTCTACCGCCACACATTTTTTATCGGTCACTTTTAGCGGATTGATGTCGACTTCTTTAATTTCCGGAAAGTCGTGCATTAAATGGGATAAAGCCACAATCGATTTAGCCATTTTGCCGATTGCTGCTTCCGGCATTCCCCGAAATCCGTGAAAAAGCTTTGCTGATTTTATCTCATCGATCATTTTTTTGGCTTCTTTTTCACTGATTATACCGATCCGATAGCTTAAATCTTTCAGCGTTTCAACCATCACGCCGCCCATGCCAAATACAATCATGGGGCCGAAGTTCGGATCTCTTTTAGCCCCGAGAAATATTTCAAGCCCTTCTTCTTCCATGCGGTAAATATCCATTCTCTCCGCGTCTTTTGCAAATCCGGCCTTTCTTACATTGTCACGAATGGAAAAATAGGCCTTTTGGAGCTCGCCCTCGTCTCTGATGCCGATTATAACTCCTCCGATCTCGGTTTTGTGCAAAATGCCCGGCGCGGCAGTCTTTAACACAAGAGGAAAGCCCATTGCCTTTGCCCTTTTTAATAGTTTTTCAAATCCTAATCCGTATTCGCAGTTGGCTGTTTCTATGCCGCAATCTTTTAAGACGCGAAATGCTTCTTCTTCTGATAACTTTTTTCTCCCGTTACGCATCGCGGATTGCAGTGAACGTGAAACATTTGCTTTTTTATAGGTAAAATTATTGTCTCCGTCTGCCTTTTTGCGCCTTAATGCCCAGTACCGCTCCAGCTTATCCAGCGCCTTGACTGCACGCTCCGGAAATTCAAAAAAGGGAACTTCTTTTTCCTCAAGGATCGCCCTGCCTGAATCGATAATTTCCCCTCCCAAAAAGCATGCGGCGATAGGTTTGCCGTATTTTTTCATTTTGGCAATTGTTTGCGCGGTTTTGTCTATCTCGGTCATTGCTTGAGGCGTTAAAGTCACAATCACCGCATCAACCCCTTCGTCCTTCAAGGCCTCCTCAAGAGCAAGCATATACCTGTCCGCTCTCGCATCACCCAATACATCAATCGGGTTGTGCGTATTTGACTCACCCGGCAAGCGCTCCTTTAAAACGTTTTGGGTTTTATCACTTAACTTTGCCAATTTCAAGCTGCTCTCACTAATAGCATCAGCCAGCATTACCCCAAGCCCCCCGGCGTTTGTGATGACAGCGACTTTCGGGCCCTTCATCTCCGGAGAAAAAGCAAAGATTTTAGCCATATCGAAGAGATCCTCCAAGCTTTCAGCTCTTATCACTCCGCTTTGCCTTAAGGCTACATCGGTTACCAGATCAGACCCGGCGATATTTCCGGTATGCGAGGATATGGTTTTTGCACCTTCTTTCGTTTTGCCGGCCTTGACTATAATAAAGGGCTTTCTTGAAGATAATTTGCGGGCTTTTTCCATAAATGCCCGCCCGTCATTTATGCTCTCTAAATATGCCAAAATAATGTTTGTTTTTTCATCTGCCGCCAAAAAGTCCATGATCTCATCCTCGCTGACATCTATTTTGTTGCCGAGTGAAATAAATCTTGAAAAGCCTATTTCCCGAGCATTTGCCCAGTCGAGTATAGCGCTGCAGATCGCTCCGGACTGAGAAAACAAGGAAATTTTCATCCTGTCGGGCATGCTTTCGGCAAACGACGCGTTCATCTTGCTCCATGTGTCGATGATGCCAAGGCAATTGGGGCCGATTATCCTTATTCCATATTTTTCGGCTATCATTTTCAGTCTTCCTTCCAAAGCTTTGCCCTTTGCGCCAATCTCAGAGAAACCGGCGCTAATAATAATAACGGAGTTAATCCCTTTCTCGCCGCATTCCTGAATTACCTGAGGCACTGCCGGCGCAGGTATAACCACAACCGCAAGATCTACCGGACCGGGAATATCGCCTACTGTTTTGTGGAGCGTAGTCCCGCCTTTTATGTTTACGCCATAGAGTTTTCCCTCGTACCCGTATTTTTTCAAATTTTCATAAATTAAATAGCCAAGCTTCTTTTTATTATGCGAAGCTCCGATAACGGCTATACTTTTAGGCTTGAAAAAATTATCCAGCAAGTACCCTCCTTTAACAATCATAAGATTATTCCTCTGAATTCCTAAATTCAAATTTCCAATTTCTAATGAATTCCCAATTACCGAATGTCAAATTTATGAATTTTTGCATTGGGATTTGATTAGACATTAGAAATTTGTTATTTGTCATTTGCATAGCCATTTTGATTAGTATCCAAAATTTAATTAAATGTAAAGGTATTGAGTATTTTGTTGAGGTCATCCATATAGCCTCCGTTGTCATTGAAGTCGTAAACCGAATCGCCTTTTGCTATTTCAACTGTATTTACCTGAGTAGATGTATCGGAGTTGGTATAGGTGTATTTTGTCCCATTTGCACCGCCTACGGATATTGCCGCCTTTTGAGTTGCCGGATCGGTCCTAAACCCGCCCGAAGGCTTGTTAGCACCTGAGTAAACCTTGATTTCAATCGGAATAAAATACGATCCCGTTGGCGGAGTGGCGGGCAACTGGCTGTTTGAAACGGCCACCCAGGCAGCAAGGTCTGGCGAGGTATAATTTTGGATATTCCAGTCTTTGGCGTATTGAAATGTGAAGCCATTTCCGGTAAATGTCTGGGAGTTTGCATCTTGGGTGGCCGGCGCCGCGGAATCAGCAAGGATGGTGTATTTTTTTGAAATCCAACCGGTTTTGCCCTTGTATGATATCTGATACCAGCCGTCTAGCTCTGCCTGGATTTCGGTCTTGGTTTTATCCGGGATCTCGCCGATTTTTTTAGAGTTTGAGTCGTGATCGGCGCGTATGTTTAAAGGAAACCCGCCGGCGTTTATGGTAATCTCTTGCTTTTTGGGCAACGGCTGGTCGCCTGACTCAACACGTACCGGGATCTTGGCATTCCCGCTAGGGGTCACCTTCTGTTTCAAGCTATAGAGCCCATACAAAACTATCACGGCAAATATCAGGCCTAAGACAAACAGGATCTTTTTCTTTCCGGGATCCATGCCCTTTTTTATGCGGCTGTTTGTGGGAATTTTTGATAATGTCATCTCATAACCTTGATTTTCTTAAGCTTTGACTCTATTTCTTTCTCGGTCAAAAGGCCGTCTTGAGCCCCGGTAAATTCAGTTACATTTGCAGCATTTATGGCCGCCATTTTCTGGGATTTTTGCACCGAAAGCCCCTTGATAATACCGGCTAAAAAGGTAGACCCGAAAGCATCGCCCGCGCCCGTTGTGTCTTTAACTAATTTCACCTTGGAAGCCGGCTCGAAGTTTATGGTGTTGCCGTCATAGTAATAGCTGCCGTCCTCCCCTTCTGTGACGATGACTTTTTTAGGACCCATCTTGTGAATCTTATTTAGAAGCAATCTGGTGTCAGTAATGACTTCGCAATTATCCTCGGAGCAGGCTAAGGTCTCAGCTTCTTCATGATTTAAGATTATGAGCTCGATCTTATCCAGCATCCCTCTTAAGTTGCCGCAATCGCCCTTCAGCTGGGAACCGCCGGGGTTTATGGCTACTTTTATATTATTTAAATCCGCAAATTCTATCAGGTCAGGCAGCATGCGGGCGGAATGGCCGGTGAGCGAGGTTATGAAAAACCACTTTGTTCTTTTGAGTATTTCCTGTTGCGGGAATTTCAGATAATTGTTTGCTCCCCTATGCAAAAAGGCAACATGATCCTTTTTGTCCATCACAAGCAGCGAGAGAGCCGTGTGGTTTACCGGATCGGTTTTTACCAAGCAAGTGTCAACGCCGATATCCCGCAGCTTTTCGACAATGGAATGAGCGCTCTCGTCCCTGCCCACATTGATATGCGTCGATACTTTTAGGCCCAGTTTATTTAAGCTGACAGCTGTGTTGAAAGCGCCGCCGCCAAAGGAAAAAATGGCATTATCTGTGATAATTTTCTGGCCGTATTTAAAAGCCAGCAATTTCTCCTCTTCGTCTTCCGGATCGGGAAAAATAAAACCCTTTGAAGTTTTAAAGAAAATATCCCGAGTGGCTCCTCCGAATGTAATGCAATCAAACATGTTGGCTCCAGTTAATTAGGAAATCAGTTAATTAGTTAATTAGGAGTTTGCCTAATTACCTAATCCCTATTCCCTAAGATCCTAGACATTACGTCTTTCCCGTAAATATGCCCCAAACTGCCTTTCTTACAATAGCTTTCACCAAATTTGACTTTTGAATTTTGATCATTGGAATTTGATTGGAAATTGGAAATTGGAAATTGGAAATTGATTAAAAATGGCACCGGATCGCTCGAATGGTCTTTGAGCGCGCAAGGCGTCGAATGGTCTCCGGTTACACATATCATAACATTTTTTAGATTGCATAGCGTGCCAAATGCCTTGTCTGCTCTTTCAATAAACTCTTTTTTCAGCTTGGCGCTGCCATATTCTTCTGCGGCCACATCCGTTCCCTTTAAATGCATGAAAACAAAGTCGTTATTTTTGAGCGCCTTTGTAGCGGCTTTGACCTTTGCTCCGACATTTGTGTCAAGTTTGCCGGTCGCGCCCTTGACGCGCAAAACCTTCATGCCAAGGTAGCTGGCAATACCCTTGTAAAGCGGGGCTCCGGCAACGCATGCGGCTTTTAAGCCGTATCTATCCTTGAAGCTTTGGACGGGCTTAAGTCTGCCTTCGCCCCGTGCCAATATGAAATTTGCCGGCGGGAAGCCCTTTTTTATCCTTTTTTTGTTAATTTTATGTTCATCTAAAATTTCATGTGTAAGGTATTGATATCTCTCGAGCGCTCTTGCTACTGTTTTCCCCTCTTTTGAGCCGCCAAACGGCTTCGGGTGTAAAACTCTCACGCCTATTTTGTGAGGGCCGCTTTTATGAGGATCTGTGTCTGAAATGGCGGCATGCCTCACTTTTTTTAGATAGTTTTTGACCGGCTGGCCGCTAAGCACCAAAACGCCCCGATACGAAAGCGAGGGATAAATTTTAAAGGTCACCCCATCTACTTCGACTCCATCTACTGCCTTGCATAATTTCTCAGTCGACTCAATCACCCCAGCTCTGGGGTCGATTAATTTTAAATCTTTATCCACCGTACCGAAATCAATACGGAAGGCCATCTCGTCCGGCTTTAATTTAATGCCGGCTCCGAGCGCTTCCAAAACCCCCCGTCCGGGATAATCTTTGACAAAATCGTAACCCAAGATAGCCAGGTGCGCCTCCTCGCTTGTTGGATAGAGGTTCTCCGGCATGGCATTTAACGTCCCGCAAATGCCTTGTGATGCTAACCTATCTAGATTTGGAGTATGCGCTGCCTCAAGCGGTGTTTGCCCGCCTAATTCTTTAATCGGCCGGTCACCAAGCCCGTCAAATATCAAAAGAATAATTTTCTTCATAAGCCCATTCTAGCAAAATCTAATAACGTTGGTAACCATTAAAAAAGAATCCGGCAACTGACGGATTCTTTTTTATCAATCTACTGTGCCGGTGTTTGAGTCCCGGTATCTGTCGGCTTTGACGGAGTGTTCCCGCCTTTGCCTGCTTTGTGTTTTACGGCAAAGAAATAAATGATACCAACGATCCAGCCAAAACTGAAAATCAAACCGACAATTAAGAGAATCAGCCACATGTTTTTGTTATTGCCTGCGAAATCGCTTTCCGGCCTGGTGGCGCAATCAATGATCATCCAGATATTGAAAGCAAGCAACACTAAACAAATGACAAGAAAGATCAAGAAGAACGAGCCGATCATTGCGAATATTCCGCCTGCTGCTGCGCTATTTGTGACATCATTAGCAGTGCCGCCCAGATCATTTGTTGTTTGCGCAAGTAATGCTAACATTTATATCACCTCCTTTCGAAGTTTTAACGAATAATTTCGTTTCCTAAATAATACCCTAAAATTTTTGAAAGCAATAGCATTATTGTAATTTCCAATTTTCAAGTACCAATTTCCATTGAATTTTCAATGAATCAATTTTCAAATATTTTTAATCATTGATTTTTGAGGTTTGATTGAACATTGATAATTGATTCTTGGGATTTTGATATCATCTTTTCAATTTTAAATTTTCATTTTGATTTTTGAGATCTGCATTTTGCATTTTCTCAGCAATTTCCATCAGCCGATTGTACTTCGCCACCCTTTCGCCTCTTGCCGGCGCTCCGGCTTTTATATACTTTGCCCCGACGGCAACTGCCAAATCAGCGATGAAGGTATCATTTGTTTCTCCGCCTCGGTGAGATACGATTGGTTCCCAGCCGGCGAACTTTGTCATCTTGATGGCTTCGATGGTTTCTGTTACTGTTCCTATTTGATTTGGCTTGATCAAAACCGCGTTTGCGGCATGGCGATCAATGCCGCTTCTGATGCGTTCGGTATTGGTCACGAACAGATCGTCGCCAACCAGCATGATTTTGTCGCCCAAGCGCTCATTTAATGCCTGCCAGCCTTCCCAATCATCCTCTTGCATACCGTCCTCTATGGACAAAATGGGATAGCTTCTGGCCAGCTCTTCATTGTAGGCAACCATTTGGCTGGGGCGAAGAGCAATGTTTTCAGATTTCAAAAGATACTGGCCCATTTCCTTGCCGTAGAATTCGCTGGAGGCAATATCCAGCGCTATTTTTACATCTTGGCCAGCTTTTAACCCTGAATTTTCTATAGCCTGCATAATGAGATCAAGACCCTCTCGATTAGAGTTGAGATTGGGCCCAAATGCTCCTTCAAATCCGATATTTGTGTTTTTCCCTTGGCTTTCAAGCACCTGCTCAAGTGAATGGTACACCAGTTCTATCTTGCGCAAGTTTTCTTCTATTTTGTCTTCCTCAATCTGCACCATATATTCCTGAATGTCACAGTTTGAATCTGAGTGTTTGCCTCCTTCTAGAATAACCGACAAAGGCCTTGGCATGCTAAATCCATCAAAGCCGTACAGACCACCGATAATTTGGAAGAGCTCTTTTTGCTTATTTTTTGCATTGGCCCTGATAGCACAGATTGAGACCGCAAGAATAGCATTGGCTCCCAGTTTTGCCTTATTCTTCGTGCCGTCGGCTTCTATCATTACCTCATCCAGCTTCTTCTGATCCTCCACCTCCTTGCCGACAATTTTTGGGGCAATTATTTCCTCTATATTTCTGCAGGCATGCAAAACCCCCTTGCCATCAAATCGCTTTTTATCGCCGTCGCGAAGCTCATGAGCCTCATGGACGCCTGTTGAGGCGCCGCTTGGTACGGAAGCATTTGCAGATACGCCGTTTTCAAGTTTAATATCGACAGAAACAGTAGGTGTTCCGCGAGAATCAAGAATCTCTTTGGCTTTTATATTCTTTATTTTCATTTAAATAAATTTTCTCCTAAGAACTGGCTTATATTGCCGGCTCCGCTAAAGCCGTTAGTGCTGGAATATATTAAATATACCACTGCGAAGATAAGAAGCGCCAGCAGAGAAAAAATCAGGATCTTTAAAAGTATCGGATTTACTTGGTGGGAAGGGTAGATGCTCTTTGAATTTATTTGGCCGGCATAGATGTTGCCTGCATTTGCAGTAATAGCAGGCGCGGGAGGAGGAGGCGCGCTTGCTTCGGGCTGTTTCTCTGGCACCGGCACATTCGGCGTAACAATATTTT
>JAJYFH010000017.1 GCA_021791015.1 bacterium
CGATCTACCAGAAGATCTACCAGCTTTTTTTCATCTCTTACAGCCATGATTAAAATCCAGCAAAGGGGTTATCCCTGCCTATACCATCCATGGGCACACTTCCATAATCCTTTCTTTCCTGCAGCTTTTGGATGGCCGAATTATCGATATTGGAATTAAACTCTGTAGTTTGGGTGGTGCTGCCGGCAGTTTTTACTTGTCCGCCATTACCGCCACCCCCCCCCATAATGAAATAAATACATGCCGCTATAACAATAATACAAACAGCTAGCACTATGATGTCCTTTTTCTTCATTGCTTAGATCCTCCTGTTTGCCCGGATTGTCTGTAATACGCTTTGTAGTTCAAGCTAACTTTAAAGCTGTCCCCTTGTGATGTATCCACTTGGAAGCTATTTAAATAAACAAATCTGTGGGCATTTTCGGAAATTGACAGGAAATTTTTAAAGTCATTATAACTTGGGAATGTCACATCATAACTATAATCAGAAGATGTAAGATTGATTCCGGAAGATCCGGTTGCTGACTCTCCGGAGACGGCTGCTGAAGATTGAGCTCCAGAAGTAGTTGTTGTAGCGGGCGCAGAGCTAGCGCTTGAGTTTGCTGAGGCTTCCTTGATCCCGGTAGTGCTTCCGTTGGCCGCAGCTATCATTCCGTCAATTTGCACAAATAAACCGCCGACATCTTTCTGGTCCGGGATGGCACCATTTACCACGTTTTCCTGGTCTTTTAAGTCTGATTCTTTATCTTTTAAGACCCTGAGTTTGTCTAGTTTGTCCTTCAAAAGTGAGAGTTCTTGTTTGTTTGTCTTTAAATCCTGCCCGCTTTTCCCGATACCTTTTACAAGAGGGGTCATGAAGAAATAAATCAAAACAATAAAGGCAATCAAAGACACGGCCATAATCCCGCCTATCCAATAGTATTTTTCAAATCCAAACTTTTTATCTACCATAAAACCCCCTGCTTAAGATCAAAGGAAATGTCGAACTTTACATTTCCATTTGTACCTTGGTCATATCCGGTAACAACAACGTTATTAAAAAGTTTTTGATTCTGATTATTCCCGCTTTGCTGATAATTATAATCATCTAAAGCTTTGATTGCCCTGGCAATAGAAACTACATTCTTGCCAACTGCACTGGCTTTGAATGTATTGCCATTTTGCGAAAACTGCGTATATTGAATGTCGTTTGGCGTCACCTTTTCAAGCTGGGGCAAGAAAAGCGACCATTTAGGTTCTTGTGCCTGAACCTGATTGATAGCCGCGAGTCCCTGGTTGATATCATCCACAATTCTCTCAATATCGGCGTAATTTTTCAGCTCATCATTTGTGCTCGCAATATCCTGCTTAGTCCTTGATAAATTATAATCTAAAGCCCACTTGTAGCCTTGCAATACTAGCAAGGCAAGGATTGTGATTGCTAAAATAGCCATAGCCGCAATAGTAACAAAAAAGTTTCGGCGCTTAGTTTTGATCTTTTCTTGTTTTACATCGGGCATTAGATTTATTTTTGACATCATAGCCCCCTCATGGCCAGCCCGACAGCCACTGCATAATCGGCGGCATTTTGGTTTAGCTGATTTGTGATATCCGGCTTATGAACCACTGAAGCCCAGGGATTACCGTAAACAACATTTATTCCCAGATTGTCCGACAGAAAATCTTGTATACCCAAGAGCTTAGAGCAGCCGCCAGTCATTTTAAGCAAGGTTATATTTTGGCTGTATTGATCCTGATAATATTTAGTTGAGCGTTCTATCTCTTCGGTGAGATTATTTAAAATAGACCTAGCTGCCTTAAATATTTTCCCTTCCATCTTGTCTTTATCAATGCCAAACTTGGTTTTGAACTGTTCTGCTTGAGTAGTTTCCATACCAAGATTTTGCGCTATCGCCCTGGTTATCACTTGCCCTCCCACGGGAACAGTTCTCGTAAGAGTCAAGACACCATTTTGCACCACGCTTAGCTCTGTCATAAAGGTGCCGATATCAACTATCATATAGAGCGGTTCATTGGTATGCAATGCCCTGGCGACGGCTATTGCATTTATTTCGATCGCATCAAGGTCTAAACCGGCCTCCTCTACCACATTAGCCATTTTCTGGGTTTTTTGGATAGGGGCAGCAATAATCATAACAGATATTTCCCCTGTATCCGGAGATTGTCCGATTACCTGCCAATCAATCTTTATCTCTGAAATTTTCAGGGGAACATTTTGTTCCGCTTGATAGCTGATGGCCTTTTTAATCTCTGCCATTGGCATTTTGGGCATTTTAACCACTGTAGTAAATATAGATCCGCCGGGCAACGAGACTATGACATTTTTTGTCACTAAATGCATTGAATGCACTAATTCCTTTACTATTCCGCCCAGCCTCTTCACATCAACGGCGCTGTCACTCTGGGCTAATCCTTCAGGAATTGGAGCACTGCCAAAGGATATCAGCTCAAATTTACCGAAAGATTTTTTCAGCTGAACGATTTTTACCGCGCTTGTTCCTATATCAATCCCAAAATAGTCGGTATTTTCTTTTAGTATATCAAGGCCCAGAACCACAAACCCTCCACTTCATGTCATTCCCGCGAAGGCGAGAATCTATTCTATTTATTTCCATTAAACAGCAAAAGAAGAATAAGAGTCAAGGAGAAATTCGCTAATCGCTCATAATTTCCAATTCCCAATTTCTAATTTCCAATCAAAAGCCCAATGATTAAATGCCAAAATAAGAAATCGTACAAGACCACCTTACAAGATATGTCATTCTGGCCGAGGCAGGCTTGTCCAGAATCAATTTTTAAGATTTAAGGAAAAGGATTCCGGCCTCCTAGATGTCGCCAGAATGACGAGTTTAGATACTTTTTCAACGGTCTCGAATTTTGAGTGGTAGAATATGGAATTTATCTTGACGATCTGCCAACTCGCCGAATTCAATATTCCAAATTCTCATTCTATTATTCAACTATTCTAGATTCAAAATTATAATTCTAGTGCGGCGGCACCGGTTGTGAAGAACCTGACTTATCTGGGTTGACAGTTATAGTTGCAGTGGCAGGGCAAACATTTCCGCTTGAGTCCTTTAGTGTATAAGTGGTCGTTATTGATGGCAAAACCTGTATACTTCCGCGTGTACCGGATAAACTAATGGGGGGAACACTATTACTCTGATTCAATGAAATGGGGGCGTTGCCGGAATCATTCCACTGCAAGGTCACGGGGTCACCTTGTTTGACAGTTTGCGTGAGGGGAGTTAATGAACAAGATGGAGGAGATATGTTTTGAGTCGGACAGCTTACTTCCTTATTACCCAAAAAAGTATGTTGTATGAAACCGCTTCCGTTTACAGACCATGGGAACCAATCTAAGCCAAAGGCGGCAATATTATGAGGGTTGCCATCTTTGATTGCGCTTGGAGCAGGAATGGTTTTGTTAAAACCATGATATAAATAACCAGCACACACGTTCGTGATGTCCTGCCGGTAAACATTCGGCATTATTAGGTTAGGATAAATCGAATCATCACTCGGAGAAAAGGAAATTGTGTTTGGCAGATTGTTGTCGTCAGCGGGAAACGGACCACTACCAATATCATAGTGTAGTCTAACTCTATTAGGCTGACTATAGTTGTCTGGATCGCATGTCCAGCCGATGACAGTGAGATTGCCGTTTGCATCACAACTGGCTGAGTCTAAGTTCCCAACCGGTGGTCTCGTATTGCTCCAGATTAGGGTCCATGTCCATGTAACACCGTTTGCAATATTGAAAGACACTGTCGGATTACCCGGTGTTATGTTGCCAGGAGCATAATCTCCTGTGATTACCGATGTCTCCCAGTGGCCAGCTGGATTATAACCAGCGGCGTTTCTAGGATCTACCTGAAAATGAAAAGAGTTTAACTGACAACCACCCTGCATAGAACCAACCGGAATTGAAGACCAAGCATTACAGTAACTTGAGTAGTCTGCTGCATTACCACTATAACTACCTGTAGATGTGGTGCTTCCCGTTGTATTGTATGTACCAGATCCACCGTTTGGAGGAGTTACATCACTAACAAGGTTTATAATAATACCACTCATTGGATGTAATGTCCCCGATGCATCCCTATACTGGGCGTTGGTTGCAATGTTTATGGGGTTACCTCTATCAGTAAGGTATGGACACGCAGCTTGAGAAATTACCGGTAACGCAAAAACACCAACTGAAATGAAAGATACTAGGAAAGCTTTAGTTAAAATTCTTGAAATTTTCATTGTGTCCTCACATTCAATTCTTGTTTTTCCTTACTTAACCAAGCATCATATGAATCAGCTTCACCATTATGAGCTGAGTCTACCTTGACGATCATATAGGAGAACTCGTCGCCCAGCTTTCCGTTTGATAATGTTTCCTGCAAAGCAAATGGTTTGCTTATGTCTCCCTTTGCCATTGCGGCAACCTTTTGCTTAAAAGCCTGGAAGCTAAAGTAGTAGTCATCTTTAGTAAATTTCCTGGCTTGAGCCGGCCATCGTCCCGGGTAAGTTTTGATATCAATATATTTATCGTTGTTAACCTGGTTCATTAAATCTTCAAAGGTAATTTTTCCTGCGACAACTTGGCTGTAAAGGTTGTTTGCTAGATCTTGGGCGTATTTTTTATCAGCAGCGACTTGATCTTTAGTGCCGTTAGAGTTAATTTCAAAATGTCTGTCGAATCGAATGTTAGCAAGTTCGCCTTCTCTCCAAGAAATGACCTTTTCCTTAACTTTATCTCTTTTTACCTCAAACTCGGCGTTTCTGGTAATCAAGGTCTGCTCTCTTGCAGTTAGCGTTTGGTATCCCGGCACGTTTGCTGATGCCTGCTTTTGAATTTCATCTCTTGAGACGGTTACGCCCAGACGTGCTGCAGCTTGATTTATAATCTCTGTTTCTATAAGTTCGTTTATTAACTGCTTTTTTGTACCATCATCGACTTTTTGGTTTGGGTTAAAGTTTAGGCCAAAAATTTTGTCGTCTAGCTGGTCTTTTGTGATGTCTTTCCCTCCAACAACTGCAATAACATTTGAATTTGCTTTCTGTGTTACCGCTTTGAACATGTATAAAGCGCCGCCGCCAGTAACAGCGACAACAACAAATATTAGAACAACAACAACAATCTTCGAGTTAACCCCGAACATTCCCCCTCCCTTATCCTCATAAACTTTCTGCTTGTCTATCTCTCCCTCCGAAAATTTAATTATAAATTGATTATACCAGTAGTAGCATAAACGCTGTCAAGTTTTTTTTGGCTCCCTAACCTTTAGCGGGGTAAATTCGTGCTCAGTTAAGCACGAAAAAGTTGTAGCAACAAGTTTTTGAATAAAAAATGGTAGGCTCTAAGTAACTAACACAAGGAGCCTACCATGAGTTACTTTATCAATAAATTCTTTCATTTTAAAGGATACTTCGTCCAAAAAGCCGAGAGTAATGATTCAGAGATAACTATTCATCTCTCTCCCAGAAGAAAAACAGCTGTTTGCCCGAGCTGTGAGAAAAGAACAAAGAATATCTACGAGCAAGGAAAGCCGCGAAAGATAAAGCATTCCAAATATGAAGGTAAGATTGTATTGCTTTCATTGCCCCAAAGAAGATTCTTTTGCTCCCTCTGCAAAAAGACTTTTAATGAAAGGGTTGATTTTGCCGAGCCCAGAGCCAGAACGACCCGAAACTTTGCCTCAGAAACTATTTGCGCTCTTTCCAGAAGTTCTTTTGGAACGGTTTGCGAGAGCTATCATACCAGCTATAGTTTTCTAGCTAACCATTTAAAGAAAATCGACTTTAATGATCCGTGGCCTAAAGGAGAACTACGACTCGGCTTTGACGAACACGCCTACGGCAAAAGGCATATGATGATAACCATCTGCGAACTCAGAAGCAGGAAGCTCCTTGCTATCTTGCCTAATTACTCAAAAGAAGCCGTTATCAGATACTTGGAAAAGAGAACAGAAGAAGAAAAAGCCAGAGTGGTTGAGCTATGCTTTGACATGAAATTCAAACAGCAAAGAACGGCTGAGGGTTTCTTCCCAAATGCCAAGGTCGTCATTGATAAGTTTCATGTTCTTTCATACGCCGCCAACTTAATTGACGCCGATAGAAGAATCATTTGCCCCGGCATCGGCAGATACAAGTATGAAAACTTAAAGCAGACTATGAGAAAGCCGAGATGGAAGCTGGCAGAAAAACAAAAGGAATATCTAAACAAAATCTTTGAAGAATATCCCGAACTGAAAGAAAGATGGAATATCTATCAGAAGCTTTGCCTCTTTTACAAGAGCATGGATAAAGAAGAAGGCAGAGAAAGATTAAAAGAAGTAAGAGAAAGCATTGAAAACTTAGATAGAAGCTCGTACTTGTATTCTTTTATCGGTACACTAACCAGGCTAGAAGAAGAAATCCTAAACTATTTTGACAACCGAACAACCAATGCTTTTACTGAAGGAGTGCATACCAAGATCAAGATGCTTAAAAGAACATCCTTCGGTTTCAGAAACATAGATATTTATATCAAGAAAATGAGGTCTAATGCTACTTTTTGTGTGGCTATTATGTGCACTTTTAACTGCTATAAAAGCATAAACGACACATTTTTTATCTTAAAAGTTAAAAATATAACCTTTTATGGCTTTAGAAGGGAATTAAATACCGATTTCAGCCACCCAAAATCAAGCATTAAGCCGAAAATGATGCTTTCTTTTCTGCCGTTTCTTGTTATTTCTTCCTTGTTTTTACCCCGCTAATCGGCGAAGAGCCGTTTTTTTTAGAAAATCAAAAATAGAAAAAGGCGCGGTGCTCTGGGTGAGTTCCGCGCCTTTTTGTCTGAGGGCAGACAGGAGGGTTTCGAACTGGACCTAGCGCCGGCGTCTCCGGATGAAACCGGTAAAAACGCCGCCTGTGCCGATCAAACCGAGGCCGGAGAGGCCTGCAGCCAGCGAGTCGATGCCCGTGTGCGGCAGGCTAGTCGCTGCCGGTGCCGTGTGGGTAGCCGCGGCCGCCGAGGTAGTCACCGGTGTAGAAACCGGTGTCTGGGTTGCCGGAGTAGTCGTCTGTCCGCTGCCGGCACCCGGGTTCTGCGCGTCGACGGTGAATGTCGACGTAGGACCGACAGAACAACCAGTGCCGATCAGCTTCACATCAATCGTGTGTGTCGAACCAGGTGCCGCGTTCGCGGGAATGGTCACACTACCCGAATAGCTACCGCTGCCACCCCCAGCTTCGCCCTGGTCAGTTCCATCCAGCTGGATGACAACTGCATCCAACTGAGTGCCAGTCAGGCTGTAGGAGCCCGACAGGCTGACGATCTGCCCGGCCGGACCGTGCGTCGGCACGAGGACCGGAGCATTCGCGCTGCAGTTGATCTTGGTAGTCCCGGTAGTCCCGTAGACCGAGTTGGTGGCCTTGCCGCCGCTGGATGCGAGGGCGATGGCCGTCGCTGCCGCCAGGATAACTATACAGGCGCAGACGATTGCTATCGCGATGGGCCCAAAGCCCATCAACCTCTTGGTTCTCTTCCTCATGATTTTCCCCTTTCGGTCGTTTGTTTATATGAAGAAGATTTTATAGCCCCAAAGAGTATAGCCGTTTCTGAAAACCGAAAACCGGTTTCAAAAAAAGGGCACTCTTGAATAAAGAATTAAAAGAACACCCCCCCGCTCATCAGCCAAAGTCTATTCTAGGCTCAGCTGATAAGTTATCATATCACATAAGAATTATTTTGGCAAGAGTTTTTTGCTGAACCACATGCACTTTTTGTCATCCATGGATTTTTACTAGGAATTTGTGCTTTAAAATGATTCTGGTCAAGCCAGAATGACGCGTATTGGTCATTTTTTATGAACGATTTTAAAAAGTGCACGTGGGTCAGATTTTTTTGATTGATTTAATGGCTCCTGTCAATTATTCTCAGCTTGTGCTAAAATTAATTGGTTAATCCAAGGAGCTCTATGGGCCTATCTATCGGAATAGTCGGGCTGCCGAATGTCGGCAAAAGCACGCTTTTTAACGCTTTGACGCAGAATAAGGCGGAGGCTTCGAATTACCCATTTTGCACCATCGATCCGAATGTGGGCATTGTGGAGGTGCCGGACGAACGGTTGCAAAAGCTGGCTGAAGTTGTTCCAACCCAGAAAATCGTCCCGGCAATCGTCGAATTTATCGATATTGCGGGAATAGTGAAGGGCGCAGCAGAAGGCGAAGGCCTCGGCAATAAATTTCTGGCCAATATACGCGAGTGTGACGCGATTGCTGAAGTCGTACGTGTATTTTCAGATACAAATATCACTCATGTGGCCGGAAAAGTTGATCCAACCTCCGACATGGAAACCATTAAAATGGAACTGGTGCTTTCCGATCTCGAAACAGTGGGGAAAAGGGCAGCCAAGCTGACTAAGGATGTAAAAGGCGATCCAAAACTCAAAGAAGCTTTGGATTTAGTCCAAAAAATACAGACCGAACTTGAGAAAGGAAGGGCAGCCCGAGAATTGGATTTGTCTGAAAAAGATATCGAGAAAAT
The DNA here is from genome assembly GCA_021791015.1 of bacterium. Classification (GTDB taxonomy): domain Bacteria; phylum Patescibacteriota; class CPR2; order UBA1875; family JAJYID01; genus JAJYQQ01. The sequence continues at coordinate 8,525 of JAJYFH010000017.1, forward strand.
TAAAGACTTAAACCTGCTTACTTTAAAACCGCATATCTATATCTTCAATGTCGATGAAGAAAATCTTACCTCTCATGTCATTCCCGCGCAGGCGGGAATCCAGGACATTATTGGTATAGATTCCCGCCTGCGCGGGAATGACAAAGATGGCGGGAATGACAAAAATAGTGGAGAAAATAAAGTCGCTCAAAATGACAACAACCATGTCTTAATTTCAGCAAAGATTGAATCTGAACTAAACGAGCTTTCCGAGGAAGAAAAGAAAGAATATCTTTCAGAGCTGGGACAATCTGAGACGGGATTAAACCGGCTAATCAAGAAAGGATATGATCTGCTTGGCCTCCAAACCTACTTCACAGCCGGAGAAAAGGAGATCAAGGCATGGACCATTCATAAAGGGGACAAAGCGCCGCAAGCCGCCGGCGTCATCCATACCGACTTTGAAAAAGGGTTCATCAAAGCCGAGACTGTTTCCTGGCAGGATCTAGTTGAACATAAAGGCTGGGCAGGCGCTAAAGCGGCCGGCAAAGTCCGCCTCGAGGGCAAAGATTACACCGTCCAAGACGGCGATGTGATGGTGTTTAAGTTTAATGTATAGGGAGATCGTCAATCCACTACTTTTTTCGCTCGTCATTCCCGCGCAGGCGGGAATCCAGCCTAAATAATTTCATTATACAAATCTCTCCATTCAGGATTAGATTTTTCGATTAGTCGCAGCTTCCATCTTCTTTCCCATTTCTTAAGCCGTTTTTCTCGTTTTATTGCTGCTTCAGCTGTCTGATGTTCTTCGAAGTAAACTAAAAGGTGCGTTTGATATTTATTACTGAATCCCCCAACAAGATCATTTTTGTGTTGGTAAACTCTTTTAATTAGCTCAGAGGTAACCCCAATATAAAGAGTCCCATTTTTCTTACTGGCCAAAATATAAACCCAAAATTTTTTCATATCTCATAACTTTCTGGATTCCCGCCTGCGCGGGAATGACGCTATCTTCCCATTCAAGTTCAGAATGACAGGATCACGATGATAATTTCTTGTCAATTCTCCCCACGAAAAACAAGTATCCGATTCCGGAGAAGCTAAGAACAATTCCTGCCCAGTCGATCCAACCGTACGTGAAATACAACTTCACATGATGCGAAGTGGGCACGACCATCATATAAGCAGGGGATACCAGATAGGGGCCATTTGCGCCCTGAGCTCTCCAGGTAGGAAAGTAAGATATTTTCACCACAACCGGTGAGCCGATTTTATCAGTATCGAACTCAATCGAATCATTAGTTTGTTTAATGTTGCTTATCTTGGCCGCCTCAAACTTTGAGCCCTGAGGCTTTAAGTTTGATAATGTCGTTTCCTGGGCATTACTCTGGGCAAATACTATGGGCTTAGATGGGTCTGCATGCTCGTACCAATCGAACGACTCATTTAGCCAATTTTTATCCTTTTTTTGTAGTGAAAAGTCCTCAACCCCTGTAACCATGCTTGAATTTTTTACTTCGTACACACTGAAGGGGCCAACATCTTGTATTTTTTCAAGGTCGTGATTTGCATTTGCGTCTTTTTTAATTAAATCAGAATAAGCCACAAAGTAGCTCGCCCCAGACATTTGCAAATGTTTTACGCCTTTATCAAAGTCAAACGGCGGGTATTTAAATCCGGCAACTGCCGAGGTTGGCTTGTCCGTAGTCTCGGCTTGATTGACGAAATGGAACGGCCCGGTTAGCCCCGATTCTATCAAAAGCCCTTCATATGTCGGCTGGCCGGAAAAAACGGGAATGGTCTCCAGAATGCGCGGCGTGCCGTATTTATCATATTCCGGCCTATACTCCCACATCACCCTTCCTTTCGGTAAAGCGCCCAGAAACTTGAAGAGGCTGTCAGCTTCGGGCCATGGCGCTTTTGCTTCATAACCTTCAAAGTTCCACTTAAACCAAGCCGGCAGGAATGAGATATTTATCCTAACCAGAGCTATCGAAAGTCCGGAAACAATTAGAAAAATCACTATCATCACTGCATGGGATTTCTTTTTCAAAAATGCCAAAAAGTCGCCGCCGAAGTAAGCCGCCAAAAAAATTATAGAGAATGAAATGTATGGCAAAAAACGAGTGTTCCAAACGGTCGAGTTGTTTAGGTGAAGATACACGGCAGAAGATAAAATTAAAAGCCCGAAAAACGCCAGCAAGCTTCTTTCCTTTTTGTAAATTGCCA